>JBEBGA010000039.1:0-13778 GCA_040081695.1 Pyrinomonadaceae bacterium | reverse complement strand
CTGATAACGCATTGCCACGTCGATCATGTGTTCGGGCTCGATGATATTCGGCCGCTAAATTTTCGGCACGGAGCGATGGGCGTCTATGCAAACGAGATCGCGTGGACCGACCTGCGGCGTATCTTTCGATACATTTTTAACCCGACCCATTTTGGCGGCGGCCTGCCGCAGCTCGTTCCGCACACCGTCACTTCAAATGCTCCGTTCTGCATCGGCGACGATCTCGAGATCACACCGCTCGAAGTTATCCACGGCAAACTGCCGGTCATTGCATACCGGTTTAACGACTTTGCCTACGCGACAGATCTCAAGGTGATCCCGCCTGCATCGATGGACGGGCTTCGTGATCTCGACGTTTTGGTATTGGATTGTGTTCGTATCAAACCCCACTCGACCCATCTCTGTCTTGAAGAAGCTCTCGCTATCATCGAGGATCTAAAGCCAAAACGCGCCTATCTCACACACCTCAACCACGACATCCTCCACGAACGAGATTCGCGCCTTTTGCCGGACAATGTTCAGTTCGCTTTCGACCAGTTGGTTGTCGAACAAGCCTAAAAATAAGGTTAATATACGGTAAATTTCGTGTTGCTAAATGTTTAAATCTTGACAAGATTAGACTTGCATAATTTGCGCTTATTACGGCGCTTCGATTTTAAGGCGATACATCACCTGACGCGCTCTAAATGTTGCAAAAACAGGGCTTAGAATTTTATTTCAAAACCACTACATTTTGTGTTGACAAAGGCTTTTGACTACCATATAGTCTATAACACTGTAGGAAAAGCCTTTGATTTTTTATCCAAAGACCCGCCTACATTTACACAAAAATCATGGTGTGAAACACGGCCCTGCTTGCCGCTTTCGTCACGCAGGGAGGTAGAATTTTCTGCCTCATTTTTCGCCCCGACCGGCTCTTTAGCGTTACCTTTTTTTCGAAGTTCGACGTGAGGAGAATTGACGACTCGATATGGATAATTTTTCACCACAAACAGGAACTGCCGCCGCCCGTCAAACCGATAATTCGACCCAGACAACGATGCAGGTCAAAAAGCGAAACGGTTCGCTCGAGCCGGTCGATATTAATAAGATCGTCCGGGCGATCTCGCGTTGCACCGACACACTGCCAAACGTCGATGTCATGCGTATCGCGACCAAGACGATCAGCGGGCTGTATGACGGAGCGACGACGAGCGAGCTAGACAAGCTGTCGATCCAGACGGCGGCGAGCCTTATCTTTGAGGAGCCGGAATATTCGCGTGTTGCGGCCCGGCTGCTCAATCAATATATCGAGAAAGAGGTTCGCAATCAGGAGATACATTCTTTCTCACAATCGATCGCCTTTGGCGTTAAAGAAGGGTTGATCGGCGAGCGTGTCGCACAGTTTGTAACGGAGAACAGCCGCAAGCTTAATGATGCGATCGATCAGACGCGTAATGCAAAATTTGAGTTTTTTGGCCTACGAACACTATATGACCGGTATCTTTTGAAAAACCCTGAGACGCGTGACGTGATCGAGTCGCCGCAATTTTTCTGGATGCGTGTCGCTTGTGGTCTGGCCGAGAGCCCGCACGAGGCGATCGATCTTTACAATCTGTTTTCGTCGCTTGAGTACGTACCGTCGACCCCAACGCTCTTCAACTCGGGCACAAAGCATGAGCAATTATCGTCGTGCTTTTTGCTCGACAGCCCGCAGGATAGCCTCGATAGCATCTACAAAAAGTATTCCGATGTCGCCATGCTCTCTAAGTTTTCCGGCGGCATCGGAATCGCCTATCACCGCGTCCGTTCACAGGGCTCGCTGATCCGCGGCACTAACGGCCACTCGAACGGCATCGTGCCCTGGCTCAAAACGCTTGATTCTTCGGTTTCGGCGGTAAATCAGGGCGGCAAACGCAAAGGTGCTTGCTGTGTTTATCTGGAGACTTGGCATGCTGACATTGAGGATTTCCTTGAGCTTCGCGAAAACACGGGCGACGATGCCCGCCGCACGCACAACCTAAATCTCGCGAACTGGATACCCGATCTCTTTATGAAACGGGTTCAGGCCGACGGGGTCTGGTCGCTGTTTGACCCGAAAGTCGTGCCGCATTTCCCTGATCTCTACGGCGAAGAATTTGAAACGGCGTTTGCCCAAGCCGAAGCCGAAGGCCTATTTATGCGGCAGGTGCAGGCCCGAGATCTGTACGCCAAGATGATGCGTGCGATGGCGCAGACCGGCAACGGTTGGATGACGTTCAAAGATTCGAGTAACCGTAAATCGAATCAAACCGGCCGTCCAGAGAACGTAGTTCACCTTTCAAATCTCTGCACCGAGATCATCGAGGTCACGTCGGACAAGGAAACTGCCGTTTGTAATCTCGGTTCGATCAACGCCGGCCGCTATGTAAAGGACGGTCAGTTTGACTACGAAAAGCTGCACCGCAATGTGCGTCTCGCCGTTCGCCAACTTGATAAGGTGATCGACCTTAATTATTACGCAATACCGAGCACGGCGGATTCGAATAACCGCTGGCGCAACATCGGTCTTGGGTTGATGGGTTTGCAAGACGTTTTCTTTCAGATGCGTCTCGCTTTTGACTCGGATGAAGCTCGCAAGATCTCGGCAAAAATTCAAGAAGAGATCTATTACGCAGCCCTCGACGCCTCTAGCGATCTCGCTATTGAGCGCGGTCCCCATCCGGCGTTTATCGAGACCCGTGCCGCACAGGGCGATCTGCAATTTGATCTTTGGGGCGTGACGCCTGACGACATGGACCGCTGGAACGCGATCCGAGAAAAGATCAAAGCGACGGGCCTCCGCAACAGCCTGATGATCGCCATCGCCCCGACCGCGACCATCGCGTCGATCGCCGGTTGTTACGAATGTATCGAGCCGCAGGTGTCGAACCTCTTCAAACGCGAGACGCTCTCGGGCGATTTTGTCCAGATCAATAAGTACCTCGTGCTCGAGCTAAAGGCCGCCGGGCTGTGGACAGACGAGATCCGCAACAAGATCAAACTCGCTGAGGGTTCGGTACAGGATATCGAAGAACTTGACGATGAGTTAAAGCTGATCTATCGCACCGCATGGGAGATACCGATGCGATCCTTGATCGACATGATGGCCGACCGGGGTGCGTTTATCGACCAATCGGCGTCGCTTAACCTATTTATGGAGAGCCCAAATATCGGCAAGCTCTCGTCGATGTATATGTATGCGTGGCAAAAGGGATTGAAGACGACGTATTACCTACGCTCGCGGCCCGCGACCCGCATAGCTCAAGTCGCTGCCGCGGATAACATTGCAACGGTCATCGACGAACCGAAAAAGGTTTACACCGATGAGGAAGCTTTGGTTTGTTCGCTAGAAAACCCTGAGGCCTGTGAAGCCTGTCAGTAGAAAGTAGGTTGTTTATGTAGATATTAGAAGAGCCCCCCGTTCCACGATCAAGCAGTTGGAGGGCTCTCATTTCACTCTCAATTTCGATGGAAACCGAGAGGTTGAACCGCTCGACGATTTCTCGTCTTCGCGGCTCGATAGCGTTTCCTTCACCATTTCTCATGAATGAAGGAGGAACGCTAATGACAACGAATGATGATTACGAAACTATCTTTGTAGCAAGCTACTGGCATAAATGGGCGAAGAAACGCATTTACGCTAGAAGCTTTGGCCTCAAAGCATTTCCAATCCGCGTCCGGAGAACCAAACCGAAACGTAAGGATAAACCTTAACTTCAACCATTAATAGCGGTTCGGTTCAAAGATCTTTCTGCGGGTCGGAGATTTTTAGAATTTGAAATTTCGTAAAGTCAAAAAACAACAAAGTCGACTTTATCACAAAAACGCGAAACTGCAAACGAGGCCCGCGCAAAATTACAATCCTACTTTTCTAATGCCCTCATGCAAGCTTAGCTGAGGGCTTTTTCGTAAAATCAAATGGTTCCTACCACAACGCCTTGCGTTTTGGTTTGATTCATATACAATATCTTCTATTGTCTTACACAGACAGTGCCCTTAGTACATACAACTAACACTAAATACGATAACGAGATTAGGGCTCTACCGACTACCTTTTTGGAGAAGACTATGCTGCTGGATCCCGGTTTTGACCTGACTTTGCGCCCAATGAAGTATCCGGACTTTTACGAAATGTACCGGAACTCCATCAAGAACACTTGGACCGTCGAAGAGGTCGATTTTTCGACCGATGTGATGGATCTGAAAAACAAAATGACCGCGTCGGAGCGGCATATGATCAACCGTCTGGTGGCGTTTTTTGCGACCGGCGATTCGATCGTGTCGAACAATCTTGTGCTAAATCTGTATAAGCACATCAACTCTCCCGAGGCTCGGATGTATCTCTCGCGGCAGTTGTATGAGGAAGCTGTCCACGTGCAGTTTTACCTGACGCTGCTCGACACCTACATCCCCGATCATCACGAACGCGAACAGGCATTTGCAGCGGTTGACAATATCCCGTCGATTCATAAAAAGGCCGAGTTTTGCTTCAAATGGATCGATTCGATCAACGATCTTGACAGCCTGAAAGGCCCGGGCGACCGCAAGATGTTTTTGCTCAATCTGATCTGTTTTGCGACGTGCATCGAAGGGCTGTTTTTCTTCGCGGCGTTTGCATACGTATATTTTCTGCGGTCAAAAGGGTTGCTACACGGACTCGCGGCGGGTACAAATTGGGTGTTTCGTGACGAATCGGCTCACATGAAATTTGCCCTTGAGGTCGTCAACACCGTCCGAAAAGAAGAGCCTCTGTTATTTGACGTCGAGCTCGAACGGAGCGTCGCGGCAATGATCGACGAGGCGGTCGATTGCGAAATGCAGTTTGCCCAAGACATTTTGAGCGGCGGGATTTCGGGATTGTCGGTGGGCGATATGCGGCAGTACCTTGAGTACATCGCCGATCAGCGGCTGGCGATGCTCGGAATGCAGAAAGTGTACGGAGCAAAAAATCCGTTCTCGTTCATGGATCTGCAGGACGTACAGGAACTCGCAAACTTTTTCGAACGCCGCGTTTCTGCATACCAAGTCGCAGTCGCCGGCGAGGTCAGTTTTAGCGAAACTTTCTAAGAAGATTTACCGCGAAATACACGAAAAGACGCGAATTGGAGATCATTCCGGTTCGCGTCTTTTTTTATTATTGATACATTCGTCCGTTATGCTGTAGCCAGCCGCTCATTAGATGAGATCGCGGGTCGCGGTGCGTCCTGTGGATCAGGCCGCCTTGTTCGTTCCAGACGTATTCACCTGAGAAACTAACGGTGTCGCCGGATTGGAGATCGTCGATCCTCGGTGCGAGCGCGATGTTGTGACTGATCAGCACTGTCTGGCCGGACGCGAGTTTTAGTATAAATCGCTGATGCGGAGAGCCGGAGCGGTCGTCTGAGAGTATTCGCGAAACGGTGCCTTCGCCGGTGACTTGTACGTCGGTCGCGTGGGAATTAAAAGCGCGTTCGACATCGCCGCTGCCCGATCGCGAAAGCTGGCCGCAACCCGCGAGCAAGGCAACGAGCATCAAGATCTGTAGCCGAAGTAACACTTTCACCATCACATTTTACACAATAAAGTGCTCAAGATAATTTCCCGCCAAATACGCGAAAAGACGTGAATAGGATATTATTTCTTTTTCGCGCCTTTTAGGGTTTTTTGCGGGCAGATCTTTTTATGAACGGACAAATTACAGATTTTATCAAGCATCACTACCGCCATTTCAACGCTGCGGCGCTCATCGACGCGTCAGAGGGTTATGTCAAACACCTCGATGCCGGCGGGAAGATGATGATCACGCTCGCCGGGGCGATGTCGACGGCAGAACTCGGATTGTCTCTCGCCGAAATGATCCGTCAGGACAAGGTGCAGATCATTTCCTGTACGGGTGCCAATCTCGAAGAGGACCTATTTAACCTGGTCGCTCACGATTATTACGAACGCGTACCGCATTACCGCGACCTGACACCGGCCGACGAGCAAGAGCTGCTCGACCGCCATATGAACCGCGTTACCGACACCTGCATCCCCGAGCACGAGGCGATGCGGCGGCTCGAAAAAGCGATGGTCGATGTCTGGACCAAGGCTGACGCCGAGGGCAAGCAATATTTTCCGCACGAATTTATGTATCAGGTCCTGAGTAACGGCTCATTGGAAGAGTATTACCAGATCGACCTTAAAGACTCGTGGATGTACGCCGCGATGGAGAAAAATCTGCCGATGGTTGTGCCCGGTTGGGAAGACTCGACGATGGGCAATATGTTTGCCGGCCACGTCATCACCGGCGATATCAAAAACGTTCATACGGTCCGCACTGGCATCGAGTACATGACGATGCTTGCCGAGTGGTACACCGCGAATGCAACAGACGATTCGACCATCGGATTCTTCCAAATAGGCGGCGGCATTGCGGGCGATTTCCCGATCTGTGTCGTCCCGATGCTGCACCAAGACCTCCAACGCGACGGCGTACCAGTTTGGGGCTATTTTTGTCAGATCTCGGATTCTACAACGAGCTATGGCTCATACTCCGGCGCCGTCCCGAATGAAAAAATAACCTGGGGCAAACTGGAAGCGACTACGCCAAAATTCATCGTCGAATCCGATGCCTCGATCGTCGCTCCGCTGATGTTCGCTTATATTTTGGGATGGTAAGCCGGTTTGGGAAAATTAATTTTTTCTTTGAAGCTCGATAAGATCGTTGAGATCCTTAGGCCTTCCGCTAGATTTTTTGTTGACAAGCAAGTCGTCGTAGTTGATCACTTTCACCGCGCAGCCGTCTATCTCAGTGTCCATGCGCCGCGAGTAGCAATCGGCAAAATGCACGCCGTCGATTTGAGTAATGACCTCGATCTTGAACGGGGCAATTCCCATTCGCGCTATGCTTTTTTCGAGTGTGAATAACTCTGGTGCAAGTTCATCTGAAGCAAAACCGAAATTTACAAAGACTCGATATACCCTTTCGGCGTTTTCCTTAGAGTTCGATATCCAGAAATCTATGTCGCCCGTAGGTCTCGGGTAACCGTGCAAGCCGACAGCGTAACCGCCAACGAGCAGATATTCGACGTCATTCGCCTCTAATAATCTCAAGAACTCTTTGAAGTCTTCGGGTAGCCGGATCGTTGTATCCATAGGCACTTTGTCGCATAAGCTCGAGGGCGTGGAGGCGTTCGTCGATGGTGGCGTCACGCCAGTGCTGGCGGTCGGCCTCTTCAGCGTCTTCAAAACTGGTAAAGACCTGAATTGCCGTCCTGTCGAGTTTTACGTCATCAATATTCACTGTTCAATTATATCATTGATCACACGGTGTTTTTGATAATATTAGGGTTCTGCTACGGTGTCTTTATGGAACATTTTGACGTCTTAATTATTGGTGCGGGATTGTCGGGGATCGGTGCCGGTGCACATCTGCGGATGGAATGTCCGGGCAAGACGTTTGCCATTCTCGAAGGGCGAGAGCGGAGCGGCGGGACTTGGGACCTGTTTCGCTATCCGGGGATACGTTCCGATTCGGATATGTTCACGCTCGGCTACAGCTTTCGGCCCTGGAAAGAGCAAAAAGCTATTGCTGACGGGCCGTCGATCCTCAATTACATTCGCGAAACCGCCCGGGAATACGACCTTGAAAAGGAGATACGCTATGGCCACAAGGTAAAACGAGCGGAATGGTCGTCGGAAACATCGCAATGGACTGTCGAAGTCGAAGCAAACGGAGATTCCCCGCAAAGACGCGAAGACGCAGAGACCGCAGTTAAGACTTTTTCCTGCAAATTCATCTATCTTTGCACCGGCTACTATAAATACGAGAGCGGTTTTACGCCTGATTGGCCGGGTTTTGGTGATTACAAGGGGACGGTAATTCATCCACAGCTTTGGCCTGAAGACCTCGATTACACTGACAAAAACGTACTAGTAATCGGCAGCGGAGCGACGGCCGTCACGCTGGTTCCGGCGATGACGGACAACGCCGCCCATGTGACGATGCTACAGCGTTCGCCGTCATATATCGTTTCTCAAGCGTCGCAGGACAAGATCGCAAATTTCTTTCGACGCATACTTCCCTCAAAGGCCGCATACGCACTATCGCGTTGGAAAAACATTATCCGCCAGGCGTTGTTTTACGAAGCCTCAAAAAGATACCCCGCTTTTATGCGGCGTTTGATTGCCAAAGGCGTCCGAAAGGAACTGGGAAACGAAGACCTTGAACATCATTTCGACCCGAAATATAACCCCTGGGATCAACGCGTGTGCGTTGTGCCGGATGCGGACCTTTTCGAAGCGATGAAAGCCGACAAAGCATCGATCGTGACTGGCAATATCGAGACGTTCACTGAGAGCGGTGTGCGGCTGACAAATGGCGAAATGTTAAATGCCGACATCGTCGTCGCTGCGACCGGCCTAAATCTCAAGATCATGTCGGGGCTCGAACTCGTCGTTGACGGCGCACCGGTCGATCTCTCAACGAAGATGGCGTACAAGGGGATGATGTACAACGACGTGCCGAATCTAGCTCAGGCGTTTGGTTACACGAACGCTTCGTGGACGCTAAAATGCGACCTCACGTCCAAATACGTCTGTCGCCTGTTAAAGCACATGGACAAACACGGCTTTTCCGTCTGTGTCGCTCGCGACAACGACCCCACCGTCGAACGCACGCCCGTTCTCGATTTTAATTCAACCTATATTGTTAAGGTCCTCGACGAATTGCCAAGTCAGGGCTCCAAACATCCGTGGCGGCTGCATCAAAACTATTTCAAAGACCTCTCGATGCTGCGATATGCCCGTCTGGATGATGGTGTTATGGAATTCAAGCCCGCACCTTCCAAACCGATAGCCGATAATTCACCCTCATAGTCCAAAGTTGTATCATTGATCGTAATGTCTCAGAAAAAGATCATCGTTACAGGCGGAGCCGGGTTTATCGGCAGCGCGATCGTGTGGCGGCTCAATGAGCTGGGCCACGACGACATAATTATCGTTGACCGGCGTGATGATCCGGCCAAGGAAAAGAATCTTGCACCGCTGAAATTTACTGATTTTATTGATGTGGATGAGTTTATCGGGCGGCTCGGTGACTTCAAACAAACTGACGCGATCGTTCACATGGGAGCGGACTCATCAACGACGGCCACTGACCGCGAGTGGATGATGAGCAATAATTACCAGTACACGCTCGACCTGGCGGAGTTTGCCGTAGCAAATGACATGCGGTTTATTTACGCCTCGTCGGCCGCGACATACGGCGACGGTTCAGCCGGGATGGCGGACGGCACTGACGACCTCTACAATCTAAAACCACTCAATCTATACGGTGAGTCAAAGCATCTTTTTGATAAATACGCTGCTCACAATGATATGTTTGACCGTATCGTCGGGCTCAAATATTTCAACGTCTTTGGCCCGAATGAGAACCACAAGGGCGACATGCGTTCTCTTGTAAATAAGGCCTACGACCAGATCCAACAGACGGGCAAGCTACAGCTTTTCAAAAGCGCTCATCCCGATTACGCTGACGGCGAATTTGGTCGTGATTTTGTCTATGTAAAAGATGCGGTCGAAATGACGCTGCATTTTCTCAATAACGACATTGGCGGCTTGTTCAATGTCGGTTCGGGCATGGCGAATACTTGGAATGCGCTTGCGGATGCGATCTTTAAGGCGCTGCATCGTGAAACCAATGTCGAATACATAGAAATGCCCGAGATCCTCCGAGACAAATATCAGTACCACACATGGGCAGACATCACCCGAATCAGACAGGCCGGATACGCGGCAGATATGACTCCGCTCGATGCGGCCGTAGCCGATTACATCCAAAACTATCTCGCTACAGGTAAATATCTCGGTGACATCTGAAAACGACCCCAATTGGCGTGGGCTGGTGCTCGTTTGGGACGAGCAGGCGATATTTCTCGGCCAAGCGGCTGACGCGACGGTGCACGAATCGCCCGCGATCAAGGTATGCGTCGCGCTCGAAGGCAATTTTGGCTTGCGGACAAGTGATGCCGAAGAGTGGATTGATTATGATTCCGCGATCATCGCACCCGGCCAGCCGCACGCGATCGACGGGCGACAGAACCGGATGGTCATGCTTTTGCTCGCGCCTGAAACCCGATTGGCACAGCCACTAGCACCTATCTTTTCGCAGAACGGAATTACGAGACTTGAGCTCAGCGTGGTTGGAAAGATCCGTGCGAACTTTGCGGACTTTGACGTAACGAAACCAGGCGCTGAGCCAAACGTTTGTCACCAAATGGTCGAGGCCATCGGCAGCGGCGACAGTCTGCCGATCGACAGCCGCGTTGCTCAGAGCATCGAATGGATCAGATCTAGCCGCGAAGAGGGTATTTCCGTCCAGGAGATCGCCTCGGGCGTCGAGCTTTCAGAAAGCCGTTTTTCGCATCTTTTTACCGAAAACGTCCGCATTCCTGTCCGCCGTTATCTGCTATGGCTGCGTCTGCGCGATGCGATGCATCTGCTTGCCCAAGGGCGTTCGCTCACCGAAACTGCTCACGAAGCCGGTTTTTCCGATTCCGCGCACCTGGCTCGCACATTTCGCTCATTGCTTGGCATCGCCCCGTCCGCGCTGACCAAGGAAAGTTCCATCACATCTTTTCTCAAATAGCAGGAGCGTTCAAGCATTTCCCCAGCCCAGTATTTATGCTTTGTTCTAATGAACAAGGACAAACTGATCTATCCCGAGCCAATTGTGATCGGCGCCGACGAAACTGAGAGCTGGGAAAACTGGGGCTTTCGTGACACGAGCTTTGCGATCAACGACCGTGATGTCGTTGAGATCACTGGCACACGCTACGAACTGAGCGGTAAGGAATTGCCGCGTCTGTTGCCGTGGATCCGTGAGACGCTAGCCATCGATCTCGACGCAAAAGACCAACACACAAACGCCTATCCAACAGAGATCCCAACTCCGGTCGAGTCACCAAAATTCACCGATGCTGTCCGTCAGTTCCTCGGCGAAAAACAGATCGACACCGACGGCGAGAACCGTCTGCGGCACGGCCACGGCCACACGCAAGAGGAAATGTTTGCGATCAAGCATAAAAAGCTGGGCCGCATCCCGGACATGGTCGTCTATCCCGAAAGCGAAGAGCAAGTCGCTTTGCTTATTACAGCGGCAAAAGAGCATGACGCGGTCCTGTTGCCATTTGGCGGCGGAACGAATGTGACCGATGCCCTTCGGTGCCGAAACAACGAAAAACGCGTCATCGTTTCGGTCGATATGCGTCGGATGAACCGCATTAAGTGGATCGACAAAGAAAACATGATGGCCTGTATCGAGGCCGGTGCTGTCGGACGTCATATCATGTCGGAGCTTACAAAATACGGTGTGTCGATGGGGCACGAGCCCGACAGTGTTGAGTTTTCGACGCTCGGCGGCTGGATCGCGACCAACGCGAGCGGTATGAAAAAGAACAAGTACGGCAATATCGAGGACATTGTCGTTGATATAACCGTCGCGACCGCAGACGGCAAACTCGAGCGCAGCTCCGCCGCTCCGCGCGAATCGGTCGGCCCCGACCTTCGCCGGCTGATCTTTGGTTCGGAGGGCACGCTCGGCATCGTCACATCGGCGATCGTCAAACTTTTTCCGCTGCCCGAAGCACAGGAATACGGCTCAGTTCTTTTCCCGTGTTATGAGGATGGCTACGCGTTCATGCACGAGCTTGCCCACACATCCACGCCGCCGGCGAGCGTCCGGCTGGTCGATAATCTGCAGTTTCAATTTGGCCAAGCCCTAAAGCCCGCGTCAAACAGCTCTGCGGCAGACATGATTAGCAAGGCTCAAAAGTTTTTCGTGACCAAAATTAAGGGCTTTGACCCGTACAAAATGGTTGCTCTCACTCTTGTTTTTGAGGGAACGAAAAAAGAGGTCGAGCGTCAGCAGCAGGACGTTTATCGCATCGCCGCCAAACATGGCGGTATGAAAGCCGGTGCCGAAAACGGCCGTCGCGGTTACCAACTGACATACAGCATCGCCTATATCCGCGATTTTTTGATGAACTATTACATCATCGCTGAGTCGTTCGAAACCTCGTGTTCGTGGAGCGACGCTCTAAAGATCTGCGACAACGTCAAAAAAGTTTTGCGTGACGAATACATAAAACGCGGCCTGCCCGGAAAGCCGTTTGTCACGTCGCGGATCACACAAGTTTACCGCACCGGCGTTGCGATCTATTTTTACTTTGGCTTTTATTACAAGGGCGTTGAAAATCCGTCAGAGGTCTATCTCGAGCTTGAAAACATCGCCCGCGAAGAGATCCTTCGCTGCGGCGGCTCGCTCTCGCACCATCATGGCATCGGCAAGATCCGCGAATCATATCTGCCTGACATAATGTCCGAGACCGCCCTGAAATGGAAACAAGAGATCAAGCACGGACTCGACCCGCAAAACGTGTTTGGAGCCGGTAATCAAAATCTGAGGTAAAGAAAATGATGAGGGCCGAAAAACTTATCCAGATAATCAAGACCGCAAAATTGACGGGTGGTGTCGACGACCCGCCGTCATGGCAGATCGAAAAGACGCGGTTTCAGTCAAATCTGTGCCGTCTGCTGTTGCTGCCGGTCGGCGGTTTGCTGGTCGTGCTGATGAAATATTTTCGCGGCTATCGTATCAACGATATAGCGGCCATCCGTGCGCAGTTCAAAGAGATCTGGCAGGAAAAAGAGCGTGGTGGTTATCCACTCGTCATCTGCTCCAACCATCTGACCTTTATCGATTCGGCTCTGATCATCTGGGCACTCGCGTCAAATTTTTGGTATCTATTCAATTATAAAGCGTTCACGTGGAACGTTCCTGCGGGTGATTTTTTTAAGAAAAAGCTGCATTATCACGCCGTACTGTACCTGACTAAATGCATCTTTATCGACCGCAAAGGCTCGCCCGCACACAAAAACGCCGTGCTAAATCTTTGCCGCTATCTGCTCGCCAAGGGCAACATCGTGCTCATCTTTCCCGAGGGACAGCGGAGCCGCGACGGGCGGTTTGACAGCGGGCGTTTGCGATTTGGGACGGGCAAGATTTTGACCTCGCTCGAAAATGCGCGAGTGCTGTGTGTGTATCTGCGCAGCCCTTCGCAGACGGGTTTTTCTAATTACCCGCCAAAAGGCTCGCACTTTGATCTGCGAATGAAAGTGATACAGCCGAGCGTTGACGGCACGTCCAAAAAACTCGCAAGTATCACCGCCGTGAAAGAGATCGGTGCCGTCATCGAGCAAATGGAGTCGGAATTTTTCGCCGGGAACGCAGGCGCCCTCGCCTGCAAAGCGTCCGTCTTAGGACGCTGAAGAACTTGATGTTCGATCAGGTCGAGTGATATTAGCCAATTCCACGCCGTAGGAACCGGCGTTTGCAGGCGAGGGCGCCTGCGTTCCAGTCATTATGAACTTTCTTGCATTAACGCTGCTACTCTCGTGTCTGCCGTCGGCGCTCATCGATTTTGCACTTCCAAAATGGAAGGCGGACAAAAACGTGCGGATGGACGATGCCTATAAGTGGACGTATCAGGCGACACGCGGCGGTGAACACGCGGTTCCCGATACAGGATCGGCCCGCAAATGGCTTGATAACGAATGGAGCAGCATGGGATCTGCGGCCAAAGACATCGCTGTTTGGGAGCCCTTGTGCCCCGGCGGCGAGATCGGCAGATTGAATCTACGGCCGTTCAAAAACAAAGGCGGCGAACCGGATGATCTGCTCGACGCATTTCTCGCCAGCAGCCGCGAATACCGCACGGACGGAGCAAATTTTATCGCGGCGTGGAATGAACTCGGCA
>JBEBGA010000038.1:0-13784 GCA_040081695.1 Pyrinomonadaceae bacterium | reverse complement strand
CCATCGCCAAAGCTCGCAAACCACGCATTCATCCATTCCCACGAGAGAAACGGCTCGGCCTGCGACGCTGCAAACAGCGCTTGCCACTCTTGCCGCAACTCAGCAAGGGCATTTGTATCGCTATAGATCTTTACGGAGCACACATTCATAGATCATTTTACGGCGTGCGCCGGGATTAGGACTTTGGGCGAGCCTGACTTAAGCCCGCGTAAGCTGCTGACAACGGTAAATTTCCATTTATGCAGCAGCGTACCGGCCAGACTCCGGTCAAATATGTAAAACGCCGCGTGTTCGCGTGTGCCGGTCGCCCAAAACCGCTTGTTTTCGGTTGCCGGGCTCAACAGGTCGATCTCGCTTAGCTTAGATTCGATACAATCGGAGACGAGTTTTTTGAACAAAAGATTGCCGGGCGAATAGCGAGCGTATTCTTCGTCATAGGACGTTTTCCAGTGGACCATCCGCCCGCCGCAGAGGATGTTGAGGCTCATGCCTATAGTTTTGCCGTCAAGCCGTAATTCGTACGCAAACAGCGAATCGCGGCCCGCGACCGCGGCGGCAAAATCGAGATGAAACTGCGACACAGCCGCATCGTCGCCCGCGGCGGTTCCCTGTCGGCCTTTCCAGCCTTTGGTCTCGAGCTCGAAATAACGTGCGAGCAGATCGGGCGAATATTCACGCGTAACGACATACGTAACGCTGCCGATCTCGTTTAGCCGGCGGGTGCGACGGTCGAGTTGCTGGCGAAGGTGTTTGCGCGAACCTTTTAGAAATTCGTTGATCGTGATCGGCGGCTGACCGTTGGTCGGAAGCGATATATACGGGGCGGCATCCATTTCCCAGACGCCCGTTTTATTTGCGTCATCGTCGGCGAGAGTGAGCAAATCGGCGAGCCAGCTGTCTTTTTTTACAAGGCGCATCTCAATCACGTCCCAGCCGGGCTGTTTTTGGATAAAGTCCCAAATGACGCGTAAGATGGAGTGTTTTTCCGATTCGTCGGCACCGTGGACGAGGTCGAACCGCTGCGAATTCAGGTTAAAGACTGCCTCGAGCTTTCGCACGGGCACGCCGTGCAGTGTCGAACGTGACCGCATCAGCGGCAGCAGAGCCCGCAATTTTCCGTCGCGGCGGACAGTGATGATCTCAACGCGAAGGCCAAAGTTTTTGACGAACGCCGCAAACCACTCTGGCCGCAGGAAAGGCTCGTTGCTCGCACCTTCGTCGCACAGAGCGGCCCACTCGGCCGCGAGCCGGTCGATGACCTCAACACCACCTTTTAATATTTCGACACTCAGCATAACTTAATTCCCGACGGTTACGGTCCACGCGTTCGGGCCGTCCTTGGCGAGCGTAAACCGTGTCAGTGTTTGCTTACCGCGAACCTCCGCGGTGACCTCGTATTCCCCAAAAAATCCATTGACGGTGTAAATACCGCCCGCGTCGGTTCCGCCCGAAAGGGATGTTTTCCATTCGCCGTTGATCAAACGTTCGAGCTCGCGGTACGCGGGCTTTGGTTCCACGTTCTTATCGATCACGCCGATGCCCGGCAACCAAGCACGTTCGTCATCGAGCCCCCACGTAGTGATACCTTCGACGGCAGGGCTGCCAAATGCGACGGTGTAAAATTCGCGGTAAAACTCGGCCTGTTTTTCGGCGTCCCACGTACCGCTTCGGTAGCTGCCCGATATTGGCTGGGGCGTTTTTTTATCGTCGTAATCAAAGGTCTGCACGCTAAACTCTGTGATCTGAACGGGGCGGCCGAGCGACGAGTAACGCTCAAGCTGGTGTGCCACATCGGCGGGCTCGTACCATTGGCCGATCGCGTGCGCCTGTATGCCGATGATATCGACGGGCACGTCCTTTTTGATCAGGCCGTCAACGAGTGCGAAATATTTGTCGGCATTGTAATTGTGCCGGGCGACGGAGCCGAAGATACCCGATTCGTTGATCAACAGACGTTTGTACGGGGCGGACGCACGCGCCCATTGGAAAGCCTGAGCGATATAATCGCCTGAAATTGCGCCGGCAATGACGTCGGGCTTTTTCGAAAGCGGTTCGTTGACGATCTCGATATCGCTCACGCCATCGGCACGCGTGACGGCATTTTTGACACGCTGCTGCAAGACATATAGCAGCTCATCGCGTCCGTTAGGCAGCCATGCGGGCGAACCGTATTTATTTGTCCCCCACAGCACGGGTGCGGCCTGCGTTCGCATGCCCAGATCTTTGCTGAGTTGCGTCTCGCGGTCGTACCACGACCAGTTTTCGGCACCGCGTTTTTTTTCGATGTTGCTCCAGTAATTGCCGACGACTGCGTAATTAAATAGCGTTTTAAAATGGCGTTCGTATGCGGCGAGCTTTGTGGGTTCGAGATCATCGATCTTTAGATAGCAGCCAAATTTGAAAGCGTGGCTCACCTGTCTGACCTCGAGCCGGGCGTTCGAAACGGGACGTCCTGCATTGTCGACAACCTTGATGCGGGCGTCGCCTTTGCGATATTTGTTTATATTTTCGCGTGCGGTGGCGAGTGCTGTCTGATTGCGGGCGTTTCGATCCGTTTCCGAAGCGGCGGTCGTCAGCGACTTGCATGATATTGAGAGCACAATGAGCGCAAATAAACCGCAGCCGAGTAGCCGCAAAGGGTTTACCCTCAAATTTTGCCCGCCTTGTCGCATCATTTGTTTTCGCGATCAGCCAAATCTCATTTGCACGGTCGGCGATACCGTATCTTCGAGCCGTTTGGTACGGATCTTTGTCAGCTGCAATCCGATATAGATTAGATACAGCGTGTTGAGAACCAGGTATCGGTGCATCAGCCGCCGCGGTTCCTGAGCGAGACGAAAGAGCCACTCGAGCCCTCGTTTTTGTAGCCAAACGGGAGCCTGCGGGAGCAATCCGGCGTGAAAATCAAACGCCGCACCGACCGCCATCAGCGGCATCGAAAGCGGGCCGCTGTGTTCAAAAACCCAAGTCTCTTGCCGCGGACACCCGAGTCCGACAAGCACGATCGACGCACCGCTCGCATTGATCGTTTCGACGATCTCTGCCTGTTCGTCGGCCGTTACCTGGCGAAAACGCGACGGCTGGCTGCCTGCGATCTTGAGGCCCGGAAACTTTGCCGCGAGGTTGCTCTCAAGTTTTTCGAGCACCTCTGGGCGGCTGCCGTAAAGATAAATACTCAGCCGCTCGCGGGCGGCACGTTCACAGACACGCAGCGTTAGCTCGGGCCCATAAACACGATCAGGCAGCTCGACGCCGTGGAGCCATTTCATCGCCCAGCGAACGGGTTGTCCGTCCGGCACAACGAGGTCAAACTGATTGAGCCGGTGACGATGAACGTCGTCGAGTGCACCGGTCATAACGCCGTGAACAGCCAATGCACTAACGGCCATGACACGCTTGTCAGCCGCGGCACGAATTATCTGTTCGGTCGCGGCTTCGTAATCGACGGCGTTAATGCCGATACCCAGTATGTTTTGTTTTCCCTTGTCGATCATGCGGCTGCTAATTCGTACGCCATCTCCTCGCCCATCTTTTTCGTGGTCGCCTCTACTATCTCGGTGATGATGGAGCGCAGATCGTGCTCGTATTTCCAATCGGGATAATCCTGCTGAAATTTGCGAACATCACTGACCCACCAGATGTGATCGCCCTCGCGGGCCTGGTCAGAGATGGTGTAGGCGAGCTTTTCGCCCGCGACCTGTTCGGCGATCTCGATCGCCTCGAGCACGGAGCAATTGCTATGGCGGCTGCCGCCCATGTTATAGACCGCTCCGGCGATCGGATCTTTGTAAAAATGCCAAAATGCGCGGACGAGGTCATTGGAATGAATATTGTCGCGAACCTGTTTGCCCTTGTAGCCAAAGATCGTATAGGGCTTGCGGTGGACGATGCACTTGATGAGATACGCTAAAAATCCGTGAAGCATCGCTCCCGAATGTGCCGGCCCTGTCAGGCATCCGCCGCGAAAGACGCCGGTTTTCAGCCCAAAGTAGCGGCCGTATTCCTGTGTCATAACGTCCGCCGCAACCTTACTCGCTCCAAAGACACTGTGTTTTGACGCGTCGATTGACATCGTTTCGTCGATGCCGTGTTCAAAGTACGCGTGCTCGGCGTCGATCTCCCAGCGGGTGTCGAGTTCGACCAGCGGCAGCACGTTTGGCGTATCGCCATAGACCTTGTTGGTCGAGGTGAAGATAAAGGGTGCGTCGGGACAGATCTCGCGAACCGTTTCGAGCAAGACGAGTGTGCCCATTGCGTTGACACTAAAATCGGTCAGCGGTTCGTTTGCCGCCCAATCGTGGCTCGGCTGTGCAGCGGCGTGAATAACGACCGAGATATTTTTGCCGTAGCGGGCAAAGATCATTTTCATCGCCTCGGCATCGCGAATATCAGCCGAATAGTGGACAAATCCCGGCAATGAAGCTTTGAGCGAACGGGTGTTCCATTCGACCGAGCCGTCGGCGCCGAAAAAATATTCGCGCATGTTGTTGTCGATACCGACAACGTCAAAACCCTGGGCGTGAAAAAACTTAGCGGCTTCGCTGCCGATCAAACCCGACGAACCTGTAATAATTGCGACACTCATGATTTTGTTAGGCAAATGCCATATTCCCCTTATCTATATGCTCTAGTAAGAGTTGCAAACAGAGGCAGTTTCCAGTTTTCGGGCGGTATTTATTGGCTTTTGTGGATCCATTGCAGCTGGCTATTTTCTGCATACTCCGCCGGACGTTCGCTCTTAACACCAAGCCTCAGGTCGAGCTTGCCAAAGCTATCGCCGATATAGTCAAGCAACGCCTTGATAAACACGATCACGCCAGCCATCTCGAGCACCTCTTCCATCGACGTCAGCAGCGTGTATGTCAGGTTGTTTTTACCCGCGATCTCGGCAAATTTACCGTCAATAAGCTCGACACCGATCGCCCCGCTTAAATAGAGTGCTGCCGCCACAAAGACCAAAAGACGCGTTTTCGGGGGCAGTTCCCACCAAAACTTGAGGAATATAAACCCTAGAAACAAAACCAATCCGATCGCGGGCACGACCCATGCAAAGTAGAAAATGCCGAGATCTTTTTCGCCCAGGAGGGCTCGCATCGGTTCGATCAGCCGTTCGTGAAATGACGCCATCTCGTCAAACGCCATGAACAGGAAACCGAATGCTAGCAGTGCCCAGTGCCAAACGTATTTCGATCGCTCTTGTCGTTTTAGATAGGTGATCGCAGCTAATAGGCCGGACGAAAACAGCAGTATCAACGTGCTGAAAAATGCCGGGGCGTTCAGTTCCTGATCCACGCTGAGAAGTTTGGACATCCGTCCGATCATTTTTACGTTGTACCCGGTCAGACCGTCGGCGATCAGAACAGCGGTGCTGGCAAGCAGCAAAAGGGACATCATCACGGCTAAGAACGTAACGATCGGCCGTGTTTCTATTGAGATCGAGTTGGGTTGAGCAAGGGCCGCGCTTTCGACCGCTGGTATTTGGACAGCGGTTATCGGCTCAGTCCGGCCATAACGCCAAAAGTTATCTCGTAGGTAAGTTAATGTCTGTTCCATATGTTTAGACTCCTAATCTGACGGCTGCAACGCCAGCCGAATAACGGCCGCTTATGCCGCGGGTCGATTCTTCGCAGAGACTCGTGCGGCCAAGCGCAAGCGGATCTGCACCGGGGTGGTTGACCCTCGTTTCAGTGGTGACGGCTACGGTGTAGCCTGCATTTGCTGTGATCTGCTTGATGGCAGCGTCGTATTCGCCGTTTGGATATGCGAATGAAACTGCTTTCTTACCAAGCTGAGCCTCGAGCAGTGCTTTGCTCGATTCGATCTCGGACTTGATCACGTCTTGTGATTCGAGCGGCAAAACGACATGATTTGAGGTGTGGGCACCAAAACTGATCCCTTTATTGGACATCTCGCGAACCATTTCCCAATCGAGCAGGCGGTATTCCGCAGGATAATCTTCACGGCAGTCGCCGAGAGCGTCTTCTAAAACCTTGATCGCTTTTTCTCGCGTCTCGTATGGCAGATAGACGAGCTTATCGGTCTGTTTGAGCAGGTCGCCTCGTTTATTCGTTGGGGTGGCGACATTGTCAACGCCGACACCATGCAGTGCATCGGCCACAGAGATCGACCGTTCGGCCGCGTGTTTCAAAAGCCAAAAAATGCGATCATGCGCCAGAGGTTTTGTTTCGCCGATACACGCCGTCGGCAGGAAAACAGTCGCCGGCAGGTTTAGCTCACTTAGGATCGGAAATGCCTGTTCATAAAAATCGAGATACCCATCGTCAAATGTGAGGACGGCGAGCGGCCGGGCAACGCGTCGACGTTCGTCGAGAAAATGCATTGCTGTTTCGAGCGACACAACGTCGTATGCACGCTTTAGCTCAACGCAATGCCGTCGAAAAGTCTCTGCCGAAATGACGGTGCCATAGATCGATTCGCGCTCGGCTTTGGCAATGTCCGCCACGACGCGGTGATAGGCGATGATATTGATCGCCCCTGACCCGGCGCGCAGCGGGCGAACCCGTGCCGGAGCAAGCGATACGGCCGATTTGATCGAACGTTTGATAAATAACTTGGTTGTGGTCATAGGCTTTGTAACGGTTTGAGCAGCCGAGGCCAGCTCATAACGAAGTGCGTCGACATAATTTCCAAAATCCATCTCTTTCACGGCGCGGTTTCGTGCCGCCCGGCCTATGCGCGTTCTCACGTCAGCATTTCGAGCAAGATATGAGATCTTTTCGGCAAGCGTTTTGTAGTCCCTGACCGGACAAAGATATCCCTCGATCGTATCGTCAACGATCTCAGGAATGCCGCCTACGGGTGTCGTGATAACAGGCAGGCCGGCAGCCATCGCTTCGATCACCGAGATCGGCATTGCCTCAGCATAGGTCGGCAGCACAAAAATATCCGCGTTCTGATAAAAAGTGAGCCTGTCGTTTAATGAAACCGGCCCTAGATGCTCGATCATGTCGCCGATACCGGTTTGATCTAGCTCTTCGGTGCCGTAACCGAGAAATGATGCCTTCAACGGCGGATCGTTATCCTTTAATAAATGCAGTGCTTTGATCAGGTCTGATTCGCCTTTTAGCTTGCCTGCGGCTCCAACAAAAAGCAGGCGGATCGCCCCGTCGCTGTTAACTTGCTGAAATCGTTCCGGCAACTCTTTAAAGGCTGAAATATCGATCGCGTTTGGTATGACCGTTATCTTTTCAATCGGGACGATCTCCGCAACCTGTGACGCAGATCTCTCGGAGACTGCGATGATGCGGTCGGCTGATCTGAGACCTAATCCGATAAATGAACGCCCCGGCTTTGGCTGACGCGGTAGATATTCATCGACATCGCCGGCGTGAAAGTGCAGTATCACTTTTTTTCGAAAGAGCTTGCCGAGCAGTACAAAACCCGATTCGCGATAGAGACTGGCGTTGCTGCCCATGTGGACGTAAACGGCCTCCAGCCGGTAAAACAAACAGCTAACCACGAAATACAAGTATGCCCGTACGGCGAGCAGCATTTTCCGAAGCCGTCCAAAATCTTCTGCTTGAGACGCGATATACCGAAAGTCAAATTCGTTTTTTAAGGTTGAGTTGAGGATATCTGCCGTCAGCGTCGATATGCCGCCGCGGGTTTTGGTCAAATGCATGCCGACCATTAAAATTCGCGGTTTCGCATGCTGTTTGTCGGCAAGGCCGCTTCTGCCGCCAATGTCGGTTAGGACATTACCGGTTTCGATCCGATCTATTTGATAACGGAATTGAGCCATTTCGATCGCAATAAACACGGCATTTCTGCCGTAAAAAACTTTTGTATGTGTTTGTAGAGTTTCAAAAGGCCCTGTCTTCCAGAGAATCCGTTGACGAAAGGCAGTTAAGCGGTTCTCCAAATACTAAAACCCGACGCTTTTTTTGAAAGGTAGATGAGTTCGATCAATGCCATCGACATAAATGAGAGCAGTTGGGCCGTGGCGGCACCAAGAGCACCATATTGAGGTATCAGCAGCAGACCTGTGCCAAAGCAAACCACGACGCCAATAACGTTTGCTATCAGATCTATATGCTGCGAACCGGTCGCAACCAGGCCGCGGGCAGCGACGATCACCACGCAAAAAGGGATCATTGCTACAGCCAAAATATCGAGCGTCGGAGCCGCATCGGCGTATTCCGCACCAAACATTAATGACAATACCGAGGGCGAGAGCAGCGGCGAAAGGATCGCGACTCCGACAGCGGTAAATAGCGGCAGACGAATGATCTTGCCCATGTAAGCTCCGATATTTTCCGGCGTCTTGTCAAGAACTCGGGCGATCGCGGGCTGTATGACGCCCGAATAGCTCGCCATCAATATCGTTACGGGTATCAGAAATCGTGAGGCGACGCCGTATTTGCCCGATTCGGCTTCGGTGCTGAAATACCCGAGCAGTATGAGAGCCGCCTGCCAGTTTAACGATGAAAAAATAATGGTGCCCGCAAAGGTCGGGCAAACCGATGCCAGTTTGCGAAATTCATTCGTAACGAACGAGAAATGCTCGACCCGAACGCGGGCGACAAGCATGTAAGCAATAAGTGCGATAAACCTAACTGCTGTAAATGAGATACAGATCTCGACAATGTCATAGCCGTACCAAAGCAGACCGATCGGGATGATGGTGCGGAGAATGTTCTCAATGCTCGTTACGATCGCAACGAGCCGAGCCCGTCCAAGAGCAAGCGCCGTCGCCTCGGAGATCGTAATCAGAGTCGTAGGGATCAATGCAAGACTTAGTGCAAGGGCCGCAGAGCGGACCGAGGCGGAACCGCTGACCAGAACGCCGGACAGCGTCATGAGGGCCGCCGATAGGACACCTGAGAGAAGCAAAAATACCGATGTACTGCTCAGAAACCCCCGAATATCTAGCGTAGGATCCTTGCTGCCGAGACTGCGGCGTGCGACCTCGTTCGTGATGTATGGCATCAACCCAAGTGAAACTATGCCGAAAAAGAGGGCATACAACCCCATTACGATCGTAAATCGGCCGACGTCGTCAACGTCACGCATACGCGCCAAAAAGATCCAGACCAGCACGCTGTTTGCGATACTGACCATCCCTGACCAGGTCATCCATACGAAGTTTCGCCCTAGTTGACGATCCTGTGATGTATCGTTGTTTGTCTCCGGCTGATCCATTCTTAAATCTCTTCAAACCGTTCCGGCGTGACGCGCCGTCGAATTATACCAAGGGCCATGACCATGCCG
The DNA here is from genome assembly GCA_040081695.1 of Pyrinomonadaceae bacterium. Classification (GTDB taxonomy): domain Bacteria; phylum Acidobacteriota; class Blastocatellia; order Pyrinomonadales; family Pyrinomonadaceae; genus OLB17. The sequence goes on along the minus strand of JBEBGA010000038.1, from coordinate 4,553 downwards.
AGAAGCAAAAACAGGGTCCTCATCGGCGTTCTAACCGACCCGAGCGAGCCTGGTTCTTTTACTCCGGAGATGATAAATGCGACAAGCGCAGCGGCCGCTCCGAGCCCGAGTGCGAACATGAGCCGGTCTTGCATGGTCATCGTTTTGAAACACTCGGCAAAAGCAAACAAGAACAATGCGCAAAACATGATCCCGCCGGGAATGCCGACCTCGACCGCGACGTGAGCAAACACGTTGTGGACAGGGTTTGGAAATTCCTGCGAGACAAGATTGCCGGTTTCGTCATAACGGGTCATGTGCGTTCTGTAGCCATTAAGGCCGACGCCGGTGAGCGGATTATCCGCCATCATGTTCAGGGCGTTTTCCATCAACGGGATTCGAACGGACGCCGCCCCGTTGTCGTCCTCGGTCAGTCGGTTGTAAATTCTACCCGCAAACGGCGTCAACAATACGCATGATAGAATGAACGCCCCGCCGACGGTAACAAGGTAAGAACTGCGTTCACGCTCAGAGAGCCGAAACCAGCCAAACAAGGCAAGCAATGTGACCGCCGCCACGAGCCCGATCCAACTGCCGCGTGCGAGCGACAGGATTATGCCCACAACACCGGCGAGGACCGCCGTCAATAAAATAAAACGCTGCGAAAGATTAAAGGCTTTGACGCGGCAGACGAGCGGTGCCAAGATGATCGGGATCATGCATGAGATGACCCAGCCCATGCCCGTCGGCGTTCGCATAAAGCCCGGAACACGAGAGAGCTCAATGCTCTGCGTGCCAAATTGCTCGCCTTCGGTACCGGTACCTAATGTTGGCAGGTTTAGCGGCCACCCGACGCTATATTGTGCAAGTGCTACACTTCCGGTGAAAAGCACACCAATGGCGAGGCCGACGACGAGTTGGACGATCCTGTCCCGACGGCCAAAATGCGATGCCGTGACATACACGATCAAGATCGAGGTCAGCAAAGACCATACAGAAACCCCGCCAAGCGGCGTTGCCCCCGCGTAAATGACCGATACAACGGAGCACACCACCAACCCGGCTAGAAGCATCGAAAATGCAGCTGGCAGAACCCGCGGCTTTTCTTTATCCGTAAACCAGTCGTGAACCAACAGTATTAGGCCGAGGATCAAGGTTAGTGACAGATTGAAACCCGACGGATCTTCGATCTCATCGATCTTAAACAGACTGATGTCACTCTTAAAGAAAAAGGACGCGATATACCCGTAGCGGACGATCCAAATCATTGGGATCTCAAGAAGAAACGCGATCGCGGCACCAAACAACGCGATAAAAACACCGCCGACCGCTAGCGTCTGGGTCGAAGATGACGAGCCCGCCAAAACAACGGCAAAACCCAAAACGCATGCCGCCGCAAGAAGGCAAATGATAACGCCGGCTGTCCGCAGACTGCCGCCGTCGGATATCTGTTTTCGGTGTTCGCGTATCTCCATCGCTACATAGCTCCGGTTCCACGCAGAACGGTCGGAACCGTTTTGGCAAGGATCTTTAGATCGAGCCCGATCGACCATTTATCGATGTACTCAAGGTCCTGGAGTATCCACTGGTCAAAGCTCGTTTCGCTACGCCCCGAGATCTGCCAGATGCATGTAATGCCGGGTTTTACGCTAAACCGGCGGTTAAACCACGATTTGTCAAACTTTTGGAAATCACGTTCAGGTAACGGACGCGGGCCTACGAGCGAGAGATCGCCCAGTACAACGTTTATTAGCTGGGGCAGTTCATCCAGGCTTGTTTTTCGCAGCCATTTACCGACATTCGTTACGCGCGGATCGTGCTTGATCTTAAAAACGGGGCCGTCGGCTTCGTTGAGCATTTCAAGTTCTTTTTGCTTTTCGGTCGCATCCGCGACCATCGTCCGGAATTTGAACATCTTGAACCGCCGTTTGTTCAGCCCGACCCGTTCCTGAATAAAAAACACGGGCCCCGCCGAAGTCAGCTTGATGACCGTCGCGATCAATAGCAGCAACGGTGAGGTCGCGATCAAAACAGCCGTTCCGCCAATAATGTCGAGAGCCCCCTTAAGAAAGGACTGCCAGTTCGTCAGCCGTGCCGAGTAGATCGACAGCATCGGAGCTTCGCCGATTTCACCTGTGACGGCGTGCGCGAGCTTGAGATCAAATAGGTCAGAGTAAATACGGACCGTGATGCCCTGCTCCTCTGCCGCCTCGGTAATGGCCTGCATTTTGTCGTAAAAGGTTTTGATCGGCAGACAAATGATGATCTCGTCAATAACATTGCGGGAAAGGATCTTTGAGATCTGTGAAATGCCGCCAATGACGCCCGGAACATCCAGATCATCGATAAAACCCGCAAATTGATAACCGATCTCGGGATTTTCATGGATGAGATCACGCATCTTTTGTCCGCGGGCACCGGCACCGATGACCAAGACCGAACGCAAGTTACGCCCGTGCAGTCGAAATTCTCTTAACAGCTTTCGCTTAAAGAGCCGGATGCCGAACAATAGAGCAAAAGAGACGGCCGCGAATATCAGCAGGAATCTTTTTGGAAATACCGGCCACTCGGCCAGCAATATCTGCGTGGCAAGTATGAGCGTAACGAAACCGACGGCTCTCAAAACCTCGCCGATCTCGTCCTCAAGATTAGCAAGCCGTTTTGATCGATAAAGCCAAAATGACGAGAGCACAAATATCCAGCTGCCGATCACGCCGACGAAAAACAAAGTTGAGTCAAAACTTGGCTCCGTCACCGCCCGCGAGATATAACCGGGCCCCAACGGCCCGCCGTAATAAAACGCAAGATAAAGCGCGGCGCCAAGAGCCGTCAGGTCGAGGATCCTGTAAATTAGCAATAATGATCGTCTTATTCTCTCTTTCATTGCCGATCAATAGACCTAATATTCAATACCCGTTGCCCGTTGGATACCATCGGTCAGTAGAGCCGGGCGCTTTGGGCCGGAGGCGGCTGTTTCAGGTATTTCCATGTTCGGTATCGATGCTAGGACGGGTATGTCATAACGCTGTTCGATCTGATATGCAGACCTGATAACATCGTGATCGTAGCGATCTCCCCTCATACGGTCGACAAAGAACGCCGCAGCAAATGCGGTCAGGATACCCAGTCCCAACAAGACAAAAAGATTTAGCAGCGGTTTTGGATTCTTTTGTTCGCCGTCTGTTCGGGGAGGGTCAACAACCGCAAAGTTCATGATCTGCTCGCGATTTAGAACCTGGCCGATCTCGTTCTCGCGGGCCTTTTTCTGATAAAGCAAATATGCCTCTTCGTTGACGGCACGCTGGCGTTCGAGCCCCGTTCGCTCAAGGCTGCGAGTATTGAGCAACGCGACCTCGCCGTTAAGTTTGGCGCTTTGTGCCGTTAATGTTTTCTCACGATCTTTTAATGCGGCAAGAGCAGTTTGGGCATCGTACAACTCGGCTTCGAGCTTGCGGCGAAGCTCATTTATCGCGTATGACTTTTCCTGCGGCGGATTTGCCGTCTCGGAGGCGATCGAGCGTTTTATCTGGTCGATGCGTTCCTGATTTTCGCGGACAAATCGGCTGTTTGGCTGATATTTTTGCAGTAGCTGCGTGCGCTGCTGTTCGAGCTGGCTCAGTTCCTCTTTCATTCGATCGAGGGCGAGCACATATTTTGAGACATAACCGGTCTGGATCTGAGCCGGTTCGGCGGCGACCTTTTCTTTGAGCGATGCGATCTTTTTGATCGTTTCCCCTATCTCTGTTCGAGCCGCATTTACCAGAGCATCGGTGTCCGATAGTTGTTTAAGGAGCAATCCTTGTTGAGTGGTGATGTCGGCTCCCGATATGCCATTGGCGGCGTCAAACTGCTTTAGGGTGTTCGTCGCACTTTCCAGTTTCTGATTGAATTTCCCGGTTTGCTCGTTAAAAACCTGTGCCGCCTCAGGCTTTTCGTTAAGCGAGACATGCATTTCGACAAACTTGCGATAGACCGCCTCGAGCGTTGCTTTTGCCCGGATCGGGTCTGTATCGGTGTAGGTGATCTTGATCACACGCGATTTTTTTGTCGGTACGACCTCAAGGTTATTGACGACGCGGTTGACGGCCTGTTCGAGCGCAAAATTAGTGTCACCCTCCGAAGTAGCCGCGTGTTTTTCACCGGTGTTCTTTCCACGGTCAAACAATGCGGTCTTGATCTTTTGGCGCGTTTCGCTAAGCCAAGTGCCGCGTTTTGGGGCCTGATCATTGATCAGTTCGAGTTCTCGATTTCGCCCTCCGACACCTGCGAAACCTTGTATCAGAAAGTGGCCGAATCGAATCATGTGATGATCCAACGAGTTCTCCCGAAATTGCTGGCGGGAGAACGTCCCGGGCGCCCACAACCGGCGTCCGATGAGCCGTTGTTACCTCGCCGACGTCCGGCCGATGGCTTGCTGGACTGGCATCAGTCGGCCGTCAACGTCTATAACTTCATCCGCGCGCTGACTCGACCGTATCCTGGCGCGTTCAGTTTTCTGGACGGGCGACGCTGGATTATTCAGTCGGCGGCTTTGCTTCCGGCCGTTTCACACGAACACCAGGTGCCTGGCACAG
>JBEBGA010000307.1:0-3758 GCA_040081695.1 Pyrinomonadaceae bacterium | reverse complement strand
GCCATGCCGCCGGTATTTTTACCGCATCTCCAAATGGGAAATTGGGAATACTCCCCATTTCGGCCTGTAACCCAGCAAGTTTTTCGTGTGATACGATCGGGTTTTTGAAGAAAGAACCGGCACTGCGCGAATTTGGGTCAGCCGCGTCGATAACCATCGATTTCGAACGCCGAATGTTCAAAACTGCCTCTCGAACCTCAGCAAGCGTCGGCTGTCGCTCGCCAAAGTGCTCGATCAGGTCTTTATATACGACCTTTGGCGACCCGCCTTTTTGCAAGGCAAATGTCACGCTCAGCACGACATAGCGATTCCGATGCGTCGAGTTAAAGATGCTCTTGCGGTAAGAAAAACCGCAGTCGGCGTTAGTAAGTGGCACTAATTCTTTCTGCTGCCGGTCGTAGCACCTCACGGACACGATCGATTCAGCAACTTCCTGTCCGTAAGCACCGACATTCTGCACCGGCGTCCCGCCGACAAAACCGGGAATGCCGCTCAGACATTCGACACCCGCAAGGTTATTTTCGACGCAAAAGGCTACAAAGCCATCCCAATCTTCCCCCGCCTGCGCCGTCACATATCGCGTCCCGTCCTTTTCCTCAAACTCCGTCACGCCTGCGAGGGCAATATTTAGAACAAGCCCGTGGAAACCATCATCAGAGATCAGCACATTGCTCCCGCCGCCGAGGATAAAAACGGGCAAGCCCTTTTCTTCGGCATACCCGAGAGCATCGATTACCGCGTCCTCGGTCTCGGCCGTGACAAAATAACGTGCATTTCCGCCAACCTGCAAGGTGGTCAGGGGCGCAAGCTTCACGTTTTCTTTGATCTCGATAGAACCGCTCATATATGTAAAAGCCGGGCGATCTGCCCGACTCTTAGCTGCAAAAAATTATCCAAAAAATTACTAGAGCCGCGCGGCTTTCATTGCGTTCTCTAGCTTTATCGCATCACCGGGGCTCAGTGTTTTTAACACATCAACGACCCGCTTGACCTCTTTGCCGTTCTTTCGCTTTATCTCAGCATACCCAAGGCTCGACAAAGCAGCCACAAATTTCGGCTCTTTTTCGAGCACGGCACGAAACCACTTGGCCGAGTTGTCAAAGTCGTTGATCTTAAAATACGCCGTGCCCAGCGCGTACCTCGACATCGTCCAATCAGGGTGTTTATCAACGACCTGGTTTAGGGCATTGACCGCTCCGGCAAAATCGCCTTGGTCGATCAATACACCACCGAGATTTTGTAGAGCACCGTCGGCTACTATCGGGTTTCCGGCGATAGCTTTTTGCAAGGCGGTTTTCGCAAGTTCGAGCTTTGCCGTCGCGGCAGCCGGATTATTTGCATCGATATCAATACGAGCATAGTTATAATATGCCCAGCCGAGATTTGCCTGATCGATCGGGTTGCCGCCGCTCAACTCGACCGCCTTTTCCATTGCCGCGACCGCACCCTGCCACAGATTTGTCGGTCGCTCGCACGAGACAAATCTTGCCATGTTTACCCCGCACTGATTGCCAAGCGCAAAACCTAGCTTGCTATTGATATCGGCCGCGATCTCTTTGCTGTAATTTGGCTGTTTTGTGTAAAACAGCAGTGCATTATTGTATCGCGGTATGGCGTTGCCAAATTCGCCCGACATTCGATACGCATCACCAAGCGATAGCAATACTTCCCAATTGTCCGCCTTTAGCTTCTCCGCCGCTTTCAACTGCGTGATCGCGTCCGCATAATTGCCCATGTCGAAATATGCCTGCCCAAGACCCGCGAGGGCATCGATATAATTTGGCCTCAGGCTGATGGCTTTCTGATATTCAGGTATCGCATCAGCGGTTCGCTGCAATCTGACCAGTATCTCAGCCGTGTTGAAATAGGCGTCAGCATAGGTCGGGTCGATCGCCTTGGCCTTTTGAAACGCCGCGAGGGCCTCTTCGTTGCGGTTTTGTGCCGCTCTCACGAGCCCTAGGAAGAATTGCGTTTCCGCACTGTCTGCCGAGCTTGCAAGGGCCTTGGTCAACAGATCGTCAGCCTTTGCGATCGCGCCCGACTGATAATAGAGTATGCCGAGCGGAACGTAGATCTCGGTCAGCCCTTTGTCTGTCGCAAGAGATTTTTCGTAGCTCGCGATCGCCTCAGCCTGATTGTCGGTTCCGGAATACAATTCGCCTAACCCAAAATATGCCGCGGCATTTTTGGGGTCAAACTTGATCGCTTCGAGAAAAAATCCCTTTGCCAGTTCGCCCTTATCGGCGACGAGCAGAGCGTTACCATTCAGAGCCAGAGCTTCGCTGTATCCGGTATTCGCTAGGACGTTTGTCGGATCGAGCCTTATCGCCTCGCGGAAAAATTCAAACGCCTGTTCGTACTCAGCCTTATCGACGTAGTATTCACCGACACCGGCAAACAATTTCGAAGCCTGTAGCGGCGGCAGATCACGCCCACCCTTTGGCCCAAGTTTGGTCGGATCGATGATCTTTGCGCGGTTGACCTTAGTCGTGGTCTTGGCGATCGTTTCGTATTGTTTCTTGATCTTTACCGCTGACGCCAACCGCTGGGCCTTTGTACGCGTCGGTTTTGCTGCAACACGCGGCTTTGATCCGCGTGAGCCGCTGCGAAAAACAAAAACGCTCGAATTGCCGCCAAGGCTGCTCACCGCAACCAGGTCCTGTGCCGCGACCGATACGCTCGACATCGAAAATGCCGCGATCAAAACCGCCGCCGTTACGGCCCGAAACATCCACGATCTATTGAACATTCACTTTCCTCGCTCGTCTTTAAAGTCAAACTTTATCAACAATACTATAAACCATCTTTTCGATGCACAAAGTTTTCACGCGGGTTTCCCATTGTTTCTTGCCTATTGTCGCAGTCTGATATAAATTTGAAAGTTACCAACAACTAAAAAAGTTGCAGAGTTTTAGTGTTGCAGAGTTAGTGAGTCAGAAGATCGACTCAGCAAACCAACTTCGCAACCCCGAAACTCGAAAACTCCGTAACTCTAATAAAAGGAGAGCTTGCCGAACATGAAAGCATTCGCAACTGAGAATATCAGAAATTTAGCTGTCATTGGACACGGCGACGCAGGTAAAACCCAGCTCGTCAGTTCCCTTATCCACGTCTCCGGTAGCCAACATCGCTGGGGAAAGGTCGATGAAGGCACGACCATCACCGATTACGACGAAGACTCGATCGAACGAAAAGTCTCGCTCAACAACAATTTTGCCCACGCCGAATATCAGGACACCAAGATAAATTTTATCGACACGCCGGGTTACGCCGCGTTTGTCTCGCACGCACGGCCCGCCTTGCGCGTCGCCGATTGTGCGCTGGTCGTCGTTGATGCGGTACACGGCATCGAGGTCCAGACCGAAAAGACCTGGCAATACGCAAACGAATTTTTGCTGCCGCGTTTTATGGTCATCAACAAGATCGACAAAGAACACGCGGATTTTGGCCACGCTCTTGAAACGGCGGCTGATTCGTTTGCCCGTTCGATCGTGCCGTTCACGCTGCCCATCGGCCGCGAAGGCAGTTTCCGAGGCGTCATCGATGTCGTCCATCAAAAAGCGTACGAATTTGATGCTGACGGCAAAGCCAGAGCTATCGGAATACCAAGCGAAGAAAAAGCTCTGCTTGATTCGACACGCGAACGCCTCATCGAGATCGTCGCCGAATCGGACGACGCCCTGATGGAAAAATACTTTGCGGACGGCACGCTGCCCGAAGAAGACATTATCCCAAACCTCGCCCGTGCCATCGCAGCC
>JBEBGA010000306.1:0-3762 GCA_040081695.1 Pyrinomonadaceae bacterium | reverse complement strand
GCATAAGCTAGCGCCCGCGATCTCGCCGGGAAAGACAGTCGAGGGGCTCATAGGCGGCCTTGTTTTTGCCACAGGTGGAGCGGCACTCGCAACGTGGTGGTTCTTTCCTGAATTGCCATATAAATGCTCGATACCGCTTGCGATGGCTCTCGCGATCATCGGTGTGCTCGGTGATCTTGCGGAAAGCGCCATAAAACGTGGAGCCGGAGCCAAAGACGCCGCGTCGATCCTGCCCGGCCATGGCGGATTTCTCGACCGGCTCGATAGTTTGCTTTTCGGAGCACCGATACTGTACTATTTCGCTAGGTTTTACTTTTCATGAACGCAGTTCGGTTTGACGACAATAATAATACGTAGGCGAGAGTGTTAATTAGTTGACGCTCCGCCTTTCGTTTGTCACAAATCGAAAGGCGTTTTTTATTTTATATGTTAGATGTTTTAGGAAATTTAGAGAGAACTCATACCTGTGGCGAGTTGCGCGAGGCTCATGTCGGGCAGCAGGTCGTATTGATGGGCTGGGTGGCAAAAAAGCGTGACTTTGGCGTGCTGACCTTTATCGATCTGCGCGACCGTGAGGGCGTGACGCAGGTCGTGCTTAGCGAAGAGGACAAGGGCGAGGCTCATGCCAAGGCCAAGGGGCTGCGCGGCGAGTTTGTCATTGCCGTCAAGGGCGAGGTGATGATGCGTGAGGGTACGCATAACGCCAAGCTTACGACCGGCGATATCGAGGTGCACGCGTCGGAGATATTGATACTTAATGACGCGAAAGTTCCTCCGTTTCAGCTTGAAGTCGCCGGCTCGGAAAATCTGGCGGACGAATCCACGCGGCTTAAATATCGTTATCTCGACCTTCGCAGGCCGCAATTGCAGCACAATATCCGAATGCGGGCTAAGGCGGTCGCGGCTATCCGCGAGTATTTTGATAAGCGTGATTTTATCGAGATCGAGACGCCTATATTGCTCAAATCCACGCCCGAAGGTGCCCGCGATTTTATCGTGCCGTCGCGTATTCACTCGGGTAAATTTTTTGCGTTGCCGCAATCGCCGCAGATCCTCAAACAGCTCACGATGATCTCGGGCTTTGACAAGTATTACCAGATCGCCCGTTGTTTTCGCGACGAAGACCTCAGGGCCGACCGCCAACCCGAGTTTACGCAACTCGATATGGAGATGTCGTTCCCAAATCGCGAGATCATTTATCGCGAGATACAGGGGATGTTTAACCATGTCCTGCGGCTGATCGGTGTCGAATTGCCGACCGAGTGGCCGCGTCTGACACATGCAGAGGCGATGCGTCGTTATGGCTCGGACAAGCCCGATCTGCGGTTTGAAATGGAACTGCAAGACTTGAGCGACAACTTGCGTGACACCGACTTTGCACCGTTCGCCGATACGCTCAAGGGCGGCGGCGAGATCAAATGCATCGTCGCTAGAGGCAAAGCTGATTATTCACGTAAACAGACCGACGAGCTACAGGAATATGTAAAACGCTACGGAGCGGGAGCCTTGGCGTGGATCAAGGTCGGTGATGAGACTACGTCATCGCTGCTAAAAGTGCTTGGCGAGGAAAAGATCGCAGAGCTTGTGTTGGCATCCGGCGCTGAAAAAGGTGATGTTGTTCTCATCGTTGCGGGGCGTAAGTCCGTCGTCGCGGCGGCATTGGGGGCTCTTCGCAATGAGATCGCCCGTCGTGAGAACCTGATCGACCGCAGCAAATATGCCTGTCTGATCGTGACAGAGTTTCCGATGTTTGAGCACGACGAAGAGACCGACACTTATGTCGCCGCTCATCATCCTTTTACATCACCGATGGACGAGGATCTGGAGCTTTTCAAAACGGCGGTCAATGACCCGTCGCAGCATCATCTACTCGGACAGGTTCGGGCCAAAGCATATGACGCCGTCATCAACGGCTACGAATGTGCCGGCGGCTCGATCCGTATCCATCAAAAAGACATTCAGGCGTTAAATTTTAAGGCCCTTGGGCTCTCGCCTGAAATGGCTCGCGAACGCTTTGGATTTTTCCTCGATGCTCTGGAGTACGGCACACCGCCGCATGGCGGTTTTGCCGTCGGCATTGAACGAACCTGTATGATCCTCTGCGGAACCGAGAACATTAGGGATGTGATGGCGTTCCCTAAAACCGCGTCGGCGCAGGACCTGATGATGGATTCGCCAGGTGATGTGGACGACGGGCAATTGAAAGAACTCGGAATCAAGATATCCGAATGAAGTTTGGCCGCAAATCTACAGTATTATTTTTCTTCGCTTTGGCTTTTTTTGCCCTGTCCTATTTTGGTGCGAGAAATTCGATGGCTACTGAGGAAAAGCGCAATGAGGAGTCAGGTTTTAGAATTTACTCTACTTATGAAACGCCGTCGGAGTACAACAACTGGGACTATCTATTATATGGTTCCCTAATCCTAAGTCTTTCGTGCGTTACTGCAGCAGTTTAGCTTAGAAAGGATTAGAACGTTGGTCTGCGAACATTCAAGGACAATTTATCGTAGAATCTTTTTGAATGGCAACGAAGTACGATACAAATCCGCTCGATCCCGAGTTTCCGGACAAGGCCGGGGCTACACAGGTTTTTGAAAAGACCGGTGCCGCGACCCAAACCTTTCCGCAGACTGCGCCGACTGAAGAGCAGACGCGACGGTTTCCGAGCCAGGATTTTCCGACGTATACGGCGCCGTACAACGGCCAATATGTACCGGCACAGTATCAGCCGGCCGGCGTTTCAAACGTCAGCCAGACCACCAGCCGCAAGATCGAAAAGATCGGCCTGCCCGAAAATATCGTCACCGCGTTGCCGTATCTGCCGTGGTACATCGGGTTGATCGCTGGTGTTGTGCTGCTTTTTATCATGCCTAAAAACGAGACCAAGGTGCGGTTTCACGCAGCGCAGGGTGTGGCTGCTCACGTAGGTATTTTGATCGTAAGCACTATTTTGGGAATTGTCGGCAATGCTACTAACGTTGCTGATGTGGGTAATCTTATCTTTCAGATCGTGACTACGATCATGCTCTTTGTTTGGGCATTCAAAGCGTGGAAAGGGCGGCCGGTGCACATCGAAACGCTCGACAACCTGACGAACTGGCTCGAAGAAAAGATCGATACAAAACTCGTAGGAAGCTAATTTCATGCATTGCCCAAACTGCGGAAGAGTCGTAAATAAGTCGCTCAAATACTGCAACGATTGCGGTGAGCGGCTGTCTAAGGCTGACGAGATCGACAAAGACGGGACGCCCGGCAAGATGCTCGACAATATCCTGACGACACTGTTTTTGGTGGTAATGTTTGGGATGGGGATCTTGGTCGGACTCGTTGCTGTGATGTTGGGCAATAATGTGAGGACCGAAGTAGTTACGACGATCGTTTTAGCCTATTTGGGAGCGATATTTGGCATCTGCTTTATGCTTGCCCGCCAAGTACCGAAGCTGATCGATGCCCGTCTCAAATCTACCTATCAAGCAAACGAACCGCTTGAACCGCATCAACTGCGGCCGCTAACCACCGCGCAGCTCGAAGAGTTTCGCGAACCCGCGATGAGCGTCACCGACCACACCACCAAGACGCTCGACAAGGTCCCATTCAAATAAAACCTATTTACACTGAGCCTGAGGGTTCATCGTCGCGGCACATTTTTTTGCGCAGGTCTCGGTGACGTATGTCAGCAAATCTTTGTCCTTAAAGATAGCTTCTTGTTTGGACGGCGAACCGGCGGCTTTGCCCTTTGGCGAATCGAGCCAGATGCGGTAC
>JBEBGA010000305.1:0-3764 GCA_040081695.1 Pyrinomonadaceae bacterium | reverse complement strand
GGATACTATCAACGACGCGGTCCAATAATGAGATTTAATGCCTTCCTAATATTGCTCGTCATTGTCGGTTCATCCACGGTGGTGTTCGGACAGGAACCTGTCTGTCCCTCCGTATCCGTTGAAGGGCCGGACGGGATACACAATAACGGTGCAATAATGGTGTTTTCTGCCGTTATTTCAGCCGATGCCCCCAAACATCTTCTCAAGTACGAATGGAGTGTAACTAACGGCGAAATAATGGAGGGACAAGGCAAAGATCGTTTAACAGTTGGTTCGAATCTGACGAGTGGTACTAACGGTTCGGTTGTCGCATCTGTCAAGATCATCGGTCTTCCCGTCAAATGTGAAGATACTGCGTCATATTCAAGTACTGTCTATCGGTCCGTACATCATAAGCCAATTGCAAGGTATGAGGATGTTAAATGGAGAGAAGAACGAGCAATTTTAGACACCGCCTGGTTCACCCTGATTAATAATCCAAAAGGCAATGCTTACTTTAAAATTCCGTACGTTTCCAGTCCGCGAAGAAATGCGGTCATTAAGCACATCGCCAAGATTAAGAAACATATTCGATTTCGAGACAAGACCTTTGATCTGAATAGACTGATTTTTGGCGTAGTTAAATCAGATAACAAAATGATCACTATTTGGATATTTCGATCAGAAGATGAACCACAGTTTTGTTCGGAATGTGAAATCGTCAAATAACCGAGAGAAGACTCTCAGTCGATCCGTTTATCGATTCAAAACTCTAATCCAAACCCTCAATTTCAGTTTTCCGCCCATTTTTCATATCATCTAACTTCGTCGCCCGCGACGCTTCGCCTATGAAAGCAATGATCCTTGCGGCCGGATTTGGGACCCGGTTGTTTCCGCTCACCATTGACCGCACTAAGCCGGCGATCCCTTTTTTGGGTAAGCCGCTGGTCGGTTATGTCGCGGAGTACGTGGCCCAGTTTGGCATTAAGGACATTGTCGTCAATCTGCATCACCAGCCCGAATCGGTGATCGACGCGCTTGGGGACGGCAGCGCGTTTGGCGTGCATATCGACTATACGCGTGAGACGCCGCACATACTCGGGACCGCCGGGGCTCTCGACAACGCCCGAGAGTATCTGGCGGACGACACTTTTCTGATCGCCAACGGCAAGATCATCACCGACATCGACATCTCAGCGGCGCTTGAGACGCACAGGGCGTCCGGAGCGGTCGCGACGATGGTGCTAAAGCCAAACGCGAAACGCGAGCGGTTTACCATCGTGGACACCGAGGGAGGGTTTGTCACGGGATTTGGCGACGACGCGACCCCGGTGACCGAGGCCGAGCTGCGTGATATCGAACATGACATCGTGACGCCGCTGATGTTCACGGGCATACATATCATGGAGCCGCGTGTTTTCGATTACATACCGCGCGGGGTTTATTCGGATATCGTGCCGACGTTTTACAACCCGGCGTTATTACAAGGCGAAAAGATCGCCGCTCATGTGACGGACGCAAATTGGTTTGAGCTGTCGACGATCCCGCGTTATCTCGATATCAGCCTCGCGATGATGAAAGCCGGCGACGTCCATTTTGGCCGAAATTGCCAGATGACGGGTGCCGCGAGCCTAAAAGATTCGGTCATCTGGGACGACGTGACCATCGGCGACGGAGCGACGCTCTACCGCACCATCGTCGCCGACGGCGTGACGATCAACCCCGGCGAGCATTTCGAAAACGCTGCCATCGTCCGCGCCGACATGGTCCGCAGCTGCTCCGAAATACCCGAAAAAGCCCTCAAAGGATACGTGCAGGGCGATAATTATATTGTGCCGTTGAACTGAACAAAAGTAGCCACGAATGCACGAATTAGAATGATTTCTTACATTCGTGCATTCGTGCATTCGTGGCAATCTTCTTATGCAATCGATCGAGCGTCTAAAACAATTCCTCAACACTCGCCAGCAGCACGGCGAAGTTACGCTGTTGACGGCAGATGCTTCGACGCGTGAGTATTTTCGTATCCCTTGGAACGGCGAGACGGCGATCGCTTGTGTTTATCCTGAGCCGTTTGATGCGGATAAGCAGAATTATCTGGATGTAACGCGGCTGTTTCTATCCGTCGGTTTGCCCGTCGCCGAGGTCTATGATGCTGACGGCGGGCTTGGCGTGATCGTCGAAGAGGACCTCGGCGATACAATATTGCGTGACGTCCTAATTGCCGGAACGTCCGAGGAAAATGCGCGTCTCCGAAACGAAGCAATAACACTCATCGCCCGCATCCAAGCGACGACGCCAAAGGCCCGTGAGATGCATTCGGTTGCCGGAACGCTGAAATTCGACACCGAAAAACTGCTGTGGGAACTCAACTATTTTAAGGAGCATTATTTCACCACGTATTTAGGCCGCCCTTTGTCGGCGGAGGATAACGCGGCGTTGACAGAAGAGTTTGAGGAACTTGCGGGAGAGCTTGAGAAATGTGCGACGGTCCTGTGCCATCGCGACTTTCACGCGGCGAACCTGATGCTCGACCCGAAAGGCAAGATGCGGATAATCGACCACCAGGACGCCCGCATTGGTTCGCCCGCTTACGACCTCGTTTCCCTGCTGCTCGACCGCATCACCGAGGTGCCGACGCGCGAATGGCTTGCGGATCGCCGTAAATACTTTCTCAACGTCCGCGTCACGCTCGGGCTGGGACGGCTTGACGAAGAGGAGTTTGCACAAGAGTTTCGTCTGCAAACGATACAACGCTGCCTAAAAGCCGCCGGGACATTCTCTTTTCAGTCAGCAACGCGCGGTAAGACGTACTTCATCCCGTTCATCGAACCGATGTTTCGCATCTCGATCCGCGGTGCCGAAAGCCTCGGCCGCTTCCCCGCCATCCGCCGCATCATCGGCCGCGAGATCGGCGCGTCAAACGCGTAAATAATCCGCCCGCCAATCTTTGATAGCCTGTTTGATCTCTTTGGTTTTCGCAAATTCCCCGTTCAACGTCCGCTCGACGAGGCCAGCCAATTCAGCATCCGAAGCAAACCGCAATGCAATGATCTGCCCTGTGCGAAGAGCTTCGGCTCGTTTTGCAAGCTCTGGTGACAAAACTTCGCGATAACGTAGTTTTTCCTCAAGACGTATTCCACGATCCTGCGCCGTCAGAGCCTGCAGCCGAGCGGCAAGCGAGAGCAAAATAAACCCAAGACATACGACCACCCAAACACCGCGATCGAGGCCCGGTTCCTGATAAAACCGGAACGCCTGAAATAAGAAATTAAGGATAAAGATTGGCATCACGACAAAATGCACGAGCGGATACCAACGAGTATGATTTGAGTAATTTTGTGTCTCGGCCATAGGGGAAAAAGTCTCCTGTTTATAGTTTTGTCTGTGCGAGAGCCTCGGGTGGTTTTCCGGTAAAATCCTCGCCCGGATTGACGAAAAGATTTTGCTCAAAGCGATACTGCTTGTCGTAAAGCTGTTTGTAACGGCCATTTTGAGCGATCAGCTCTTCGTGCGTGCCGCGTTCGAGAATCTCGCCGGCCTCGACCACGAGGATCTGATCTGCGCTGCGGATAGTCGAGAGCCGGTGAGCGATGACAAACGTCGTGCGGCCCTTGCGCAGGTTGTTCAGGCCCTCTTGGATCAACGCTTCGGATTCGCTGTCGAGGCTCGAGGTCGCTTCGTCCAGGATCAGCAGGCGCGGATTGGCAAGCAAAGCCCGTGCGATGGCGATACGCTGACGCTGCCCGCCGGACAGCTTGACACCGCGTTCGCCGACAATTGTG
>JBEBGA010000037.1:0-13890 GCA_040081695.1 Pyrinomonadaceae bacterium | reverse complement strand
GGCCCAGAATTTTTGCCGAACCGCCGGTGGGGAAGATCAGGCTCATCAGCAGTTTGATCGTGGTTGTTTTACCCGCGCCGTTGCCGCCGAGAAAGCCGTATATCTGGCCACCGCGAACGTTTAGACTCAGGCCGTCGAGGGCTCGTACCCGCTTTTTTTTCCAAAAGCCGGTCTCGTAGTCCTTTGACAGATCGCTTATCTCTACAACGTATTCCATAGGTCTATTTTACCGGCAGCCCTGTCCGCTCCGGGTCGAGTTTAACGCGGCAGGTTTCCTTATCAAACAGATATGGGGCACCGGAGGGATCAACCAGCCGACCGGCACTATCGAGCCGAAAATCACGCCCTTCGGGTAGTTTGACGCCGCGTAGCATCGGCAGGATCTCCGATAGTGAATTTACACAACGGGTATTTTGCTGCTTTAATTCACCGAGAACTTTGTCGATCGCATCGCGTTCGTCCATAGAATCAAGTTCTTTCAAACTCCTGTCCGCAGTGATCTTAACTTGTTCATCCTCACTGGTTGCGAGCATCTCGATATAGATCGCACGGGCAGTGTGGCGGCTGCCGCCCTCGGTTTTCATTGATGCTGCCATCATTCGCATAAATGGCGATGCCCCGGCAATATTCGAGCCCTTTTCGTATATCTCAGATGCTTTTTCAAACTGGCCGAGCCGCCAGTAGATGTAGCCCAGATGTTGGTATAACCGCCAATGTTCTGGATTATTGACGATCCCTTTATTGGCAAGTTCGATGGCTTTTTGCGGGTCGATCGCAGGCAAAACAACGGCTCCGTACGAATATGCAGCGATAAAATGCGGGTCGAGATCGGTCGCATTTTCAAGCATCGGATACAGCAGCCTAGGATTTAATCCACGTAGGTCATTCAGATCGATGGTCTTGTCGCTTTGGCTCAGTAGCTTGTCGCCGACATACTGTAGCGAACGCATAAAGTAAAAATCGGCAATTAACCCCTCTGTGCCAAACGCATAACCGCGTAAGGAAGAGCCGTTCATGTTCAGATCGGCATCGGCGTATCCTTCGGGTAGCGGCGGGCGTTTTGCCTCGACATATCCGGTCAATGCAAAAACAGCTGCAAAACCCGCGATCAATATCACGACGGGCATCACAATACTGGTAAGTGCATTTTTTTGCATCACTTAAAATTGCGCCGGGTGAAAATTAGGACCGTTATTGTCAACAAAATAATGTCATATACAACGGCGTAAAGGATCGAGCCGCCGAGCATCGATACGGGTGGTGTCATGCCGTTTGATGTTTCGGTGATAAAGCTAAAATGCGAGAGATTTGGCAGCAGGTAATACACACCTTCAAAAACTGCACGTGCGACCGACGAGTTCATTCCTTGTGCCAGTTCGCGAAGGCTCGTACTAAAATTGCCGATAATAAATACAAAAAATGTGAGCAGGGCAGACAGAGCGGGCGTCGAGAATGACGAGAACATTATCGCAACTGCGGTGACTATCGTCAGTTCAAAGAAAATAAGTAGCACGGCGGGCCATATCTTACCTGCGAGCGAAGCATTGCCAACATATAACAAGGCAAGTGAAACACCGATACCCATGATCGCGACGTTTACGAGGAGCGTTAGGCAGAGGCCGATGTATTTGCCGATGATAAATTCGCCGCGTCCGATCGGTTTTGAAAAGATCGAATAGACGGTGCGTTTCTCGATCTCTTTCCACACCAGGCTGACGCCGACAAAGATCGAGATGAATGTGCCGAAAATAAGCAGAACGCTTAGCCCAAGATTGACGATGACACGTGATTCTTGTCCGGCGGACAGTTCGCTCAAAAAGATCGCGCTTGCCGTGATCAGGAGCACGAACAAGATCAAATTGTACAAAATACGGTCACGAACGGCCTCGCGAAAGGCGTTGCGTGAAATGGTGAAGATTCGCGATGGTAAACGGGCACTTTCGTTCGCCATTTATGTTATCTGTTAGCTTTTAACTTCTTAGAATATGGTTTCGGGCAAAACCAGTTTAACACGATTTGCAGATATTTCTAGCAGTAGCCTCTTAATTGACTGGTATTTTATCGAGATAGCCCAATACTACATTTTCCGGTACGAGATCGGCGGGCGGCGCGATATTTTGATCCTGTTGTGCTGCGTAAAATGCTGCTGTGCTGCCCTTTCGGATCAAGATCTCCCAGCCATTTGCCTGTCGAGCGTCAACTGAACGGGCATATTCCATCTCGCGGTCAGCTTCAACCTGTTTTCTAAGATCGCTTAGATATGTCGCATATCGGACACGCAAGAACACTGAATTTGGAAAGATGCGAACTCCTTCGGCGAGCGTTTGCTCGGCGGCAGCGGTGTCGCCCGATAGCAGTTGAAATTTTGCTAGCTGTGAGTAGGTGAGCGTAACGCCAATTCCTTTATCAATACCTTTCCTCAGTATTTTCGCCGCCGATTCATTATCACTCTCAAAATTACTACGGCCGGCAAAATAATAATAGGCCGACGCATTATCCGGATCTAGGCTCAGGGCTGTACGGAAAAGCGCGGCCGCAGCATCGTAATTTTCTGTTCTTTCTGCTTGATACAGATAGTATTCGGCGATGCCTTTTGGAGCAGCAAACACGGTCAACAAAACAGCGGCTGCGAGAGCCGGTATGAGAGTTGCTTTTGGCGAGCGCTCCGAATGGCTCGTGAACTTACGATCTTTTGTAAGTTCATAAACGGCTACGGCCGCAACCATCACAAATACAACACCGTTCTGTACCGCACGAAAGGAAAACGAACTTACCATCGAACTGATAAAAAAGCCTGCTATCCCGGCAAATGCGGCCCAGAACATCGGCGACAATTTAAATCGCTTTCTAATAAATACCTTGGCCGCCAAAAAAATAAAGCTACTGCATACGGCCGCAAACAGAACTATGCCAATAATGCCCAACTCGGCAAAGATCTGCAGCACCTCATTATGAGCCCGTGCGAACATGTAATCCTGTCCGTATTCCGGGGTTCGGTCATCGGGTCGAGTGCTGGCAAGTACCGCACGTGATTCGTTAAATGCGACACCAAAATTGCCCGAGCCGACACCAATAAGCCAATGATCTGCGGCCATTTCCATGCCGACCTGCCAGGCAAACACCCTAAACATCGATGTGTCGCGGGTCTTATCCGCTTTGCCGGAAATATAATCCGCGGTCGAAGGGATCGAAGTATAGACGGAAAACCCAACCTGAACTACGATGGTCAAGGCGACCCAGACCGCAGACCTTACTAATATCTTTTTCCTAAACGCCTTGTTTGAAAACAATAGACTTCCGCCAAATAGGATCAGATGGCTTGCAACACCTGCCAAAAAAGCCCCCTTGCTCAATGACAGCATAACGGCGAGCCAAGTCAACATCCAGACAAAAGTCGTTGCCAATGTCGTTACTTTTTGACGAGAGTAAATCGAGATAGCGGCGACCAGAGGTGCGAACGTCAGTGCCATCTCGGCAAATTTCGCATATCGGACGCGAATTGTGCCTTGCGACATCCAAAATTCTTGAATTGATAAGAAATCAAAGATCGTTAGTAGTCCCAGAATGCCGCCAACGATCGAAATCGTGGCAAAAATCACCTTATTGCCAGATCCGGCTCGTGCTAATAGAAAAAACGCTACAAATAAAACTACATATATGGCCCAAACAAGAGTTTGGAATATAGCAGTTGAGGGTAGAATTGCCCAAAATGCAGAGGCCCCGCTCCACAAAATGAACAGAAGCAAACAGCCCAAGGCAACGCGAAATTCAATTCGGCCGAGCGTCACACACCTTTTTTGAGCTTTTAGGTAGGCCCAGAAGACGAACGGCATAGCAAAGATACCGATCAACAATTCAACTCGCCACGGCTGATTTGCTATCGCTTGCGGACGCGGCGTTATAAAAAGTGGGGAAAGCAAGATAAAGGCGAGGGAAACTGCCGCCAAAACTTCCCGGATCAAGTATCGAGGCCTCAGATTGGTTAAGGCAGTGCTTTTATTCATCGCGGCGGCAATACATCCAGATCAGGACGGCGTTATTGTAACACACGATAATAAGCAGAAAAGGGAATTTCGGTTAGAAATTCCCTTCTCAATAAAGTTAATTAAATTCTTTAGTTAGATAATGGTGTTGCGGTTGCAATTGTGGTCGAGGTGTATGCCGTTGCCAGGCTTCCGGCAGTTGCGTCGGCCATCATTACCCCGGCAGTTGCAATGCCAAAACGTCTTGCACCGGTTTGGGTAACGCCCGATGTCGTTGTCGGGTTTGCCGAGAAAAAGAAGGTCGCAGGAACAGATGGTGAAGAAGCTGTGCGGCCGCCGACAAAATTGTATCCGCTCTTTGTTCCCGTGCCGAGTACTGCGTCGATGAGCCCCGGTGTACGGAGCGTAGTTAGTGCTACGTTGTCGCCTGTGCCTGATGCGGTTCCGGCATAGTTGCCGTTTCCATAAGTTGCAGAGTATGTCATCTGCGCTCCGTGCAGGGTCCTAAGTCCTGAGACCGTTGAGCCTTCGTTTGCGGAACGGCGTGCTGCGAGCAAATTAGGTATTGCAATTGCTGCGATGATGCCGATAATGACCACAACTATCAAGAGTTCGATCAACGAAAATCCTTTTTGATTGCTTTTCATGTTATTCTCCTAGCTCTTTTGCAGAGTGATGTTCAAGATAATTGCGGTTGTGGTAATTGGTTTATTTGAGTCTGTTAAGTGGTTTTGAGTGTGGAAGATAAAAAGCGGGAAACACATACTTTGATGTGTTTCCCGCTAGTCCTGTTAGATGTCAGCGGGATTAGTTGCTGAGCGGTGTACCTGCGGTGATCGTTGCCTGCGTGTAGGCCGTTCCCAAGCTGCCGGCGGTTGCATCAGCAACCAAAACGCCATCCGTCGAGATACCAAAGCGGCGAGCACCGGTCTGGGTTACACCAGATGTGGTCGTCGGGTTAGCCGAGAAGAAGAACGTTGCAGGAGCTGACGTTGACGAAGCAACGCGGCCGCCGACAAAGTTGTATCCGCTCTTTGTGCCTGTAGCAAGAACTGAGTCAACCAGACCCGGTGTTCCGAGAGCGGTCAAAGCAGTAGCATCAGCAGTACCCGTAGCACCAGCATAGTTGCCGCCGCCATAGGTCGAAGCATATGTCATCTGAGCACCGTGCAGTGTACGTGCAGCTGAGATAGCCGATCCTTCGTTAGCCGACCGACGTGCGGCAAGCAAGTTCGGGATCGCAATAGCAGCGATGATACCGATGATGACAACAACGATAAGAAGTTCGATAAGCGAGAAACCTTTTTGATTTTTCATGTGTAGTTCACAATCTCCTAAATTTTTTTGAAAAAACTATGTACCTTTCCCAGGCCGCAGTCTCTATTACAAGTGCCGTGCCATTCGCAATTTTAATATCAAAAAAAGATGTAAGATGTTGCAAACAAAGGGAGTATGGTTGTGCGGGACGTTAGGGAGTCCGTTGGCTATGGCTAAAGCAACGGGCTGAATAGCAGTTTTTTGTTAGTTTTCGATGACAAAAAGTGTCATTGTTGTTTATGTTTGGCAGCAATTTTTCAAAAACTGCTAATCCGAGCTGCGCATTTGAGCTGAAAGCGAACGAATATTATGTTTATCAAGCAAATGACGTAGAGAACGCACAGGCATCTGCAAGAGTTCCGCGGCTTTGGTCTGATTACCTCCGGATTGACGCAAGGCTTCGACAACATAGGTCTTTTCGAGGTTATCGAGATGCGTTGTGAGATTGATGCCCGTTTCCGGCAGGTCAAACTCAGCTTTGATGCGTTGCGGGTTGTAATTAGTAATATGGTCCGGCAACTGCTCAGCTTGTATCTCTTCTGAGCGTTCGAGGGCGACGGCACGTTCGATAGTGTGCTCAAGTTCGCGGACGTTGCCATGCCAAGCGTAACTTTCGAGCATCTGAGCGACTTTTGGTGAAATGGTCAGATCCTTGCCGGTCTGCCCGCAAAACTTTTTGAGAAAATACTCGATAAGCTCAGGGATATCCTCGGGTTTGTCGCGGAGAGGCGGCAGTTCGATAGGGATGACTGAGATTCGATAGAATAGGTCTTCACGAAATGTTCCGTCCTCGGTCATTTGTTTGAGGTCGCGATTTGTGGCGGCAATGACGCGGGCGTCGATCGTAAGTTCATCGTGGGCACCGACAGGCCTGACACGGCGCTCCTGTAGCACGCGAAGCAGCTTGACCTGCATTGCAGGGGACATTTCACCTATCTCATCCAAAAAGATGGTCCCGCCGTTTGCTGCCTCAAACAGGCCTTTACGATTTGTATTAGCCCCTGTAAATGCACCTTTAATATAGCCAAACAGTTCTGATTCGAGCAACGTTTCGGTAAATGCACCGCAGTTAATAGAAATAAAGGGTTTTTCGGCACGTGGGCTGAGATCGTGGATCGCTCGTGCGACCAGTTCTTTACCGGTTCCGCTTTCGCCGGTGATCAGAACTGTAGATTGCACCTCGGCGACCGTTTCGATCATTTGATAGATCGCCGTCATTTTCGACGACGAACCGACGATATTCTTAATGCTGCCGCGATCACGCTGTGCTCGTTTGAAAGCGCGGTTCTCATCGATCAAGGCTTGTTTTTCAAGCGTCTTTCGGACAATGAGCTTTAATTCCTCAACGTCAAAAGGTTTTTGAATAAAATCGTCAGCACCTAGTTTGAAAGCCTCTCGGGCGGTTTCGACCGAGGCAAAAGCGGTCATTAGGATGACGCCGAGATCGGGCAAAGTTTCCCGTACCGCCCGCAGCATCTCGATACCGTCCATATCAGGCATCTTAACATCGGAGATAATAATATCGGCGGGTTCAGCCTGCAGGGCTTCGAGGGCCTGACGGCCGTTCATCGCCGTGCGGATATTATTACCCTGTTCCTCAAACACGAGGCTCAAGAGTTGTCGATAACTTTGTTCGTCGTCAACGATCAGTATATTTGCCATTGATATGTTGGTCGGCTGAAATAAATCGGAGCGAATTACTTCTAACCTTTATTTTCACAGAATTGAGCCCGTCAATTCAAGCTGTATTTATTGTTCGTCGTCGGCTACGTTCAAAAACTGCTTTAATTTTGTCGGTCTTTCGACCTCAATATCCGAGTCGGGGGCCGCTCGCCGGTTATCTTTTGGAAGTTCGACGGTGATAGTTGTGCCTTTGCCCTCAAGGCTGCGGACATTTATCGCACCGTTATGATCTTTGACGATCTGATAGACGATCGATAAGCCAAGCCCCGTACCGCCTGACGTTGAGTTAGAAAACGGCTCAAAGAGCTGTTCGACCTGCTCTTGTGACATTCCTTTGCCAGTATCCTCAAAAACAATACGAATGCGGTTGTTTGGAATGGACGAAAGAATGACGCTGAGATCGCCACCATTGGGCATAGCCTGTATGGCATTGCGGGCGAGATTCCAAAATATCTGCTTTAACTGGGCCGAATCTGCCGAGATGATAATCGGATCCGTACCGACATCGTCCTTAAGAATGTGGTTTTCATGAACGTCAGGGCTGTGTTTGAGCAGCGTCAGGGTATCTTTTATGGCCTCAGCAACATCTGTGTCTGCAAAATCGACCGCTGCGGGGCGTGCGTAGCTCAAAAAATTGGTAATGATGCTATTCAGGCGGTCGGATTCTCTCAGGACTATATCCATTAGGCCGGTTTGGACCGGAGTGCGATCGGTATTAGATTCGAGCACCTGTATCGCCCCGCGCATAGCCCCAAGCGGATTGCGTATCTCGTGAGCAAGCCCAGCCGCGACCCGTCCGACGGCGGCGAGCCGATCTTTGCGTCTTACGCTTTCCTCCATCGAACGGATCTCTGTGAGGTCTTGAAAAGTGATGATAAGGCCGGATGCCTCGTTTTCCTCACTAAACAACAAGGAAACACTAAAACCGATACGGACAGCAAAGCCCTCTGGCGTAAGCAGATCAGTCTCAAACCGCGGCAATTGCTCGCCATTACCCGCCGCAGACAGGGAAAGGTCGGTTTGCTCACGAATATCTCCAAAGATCGTGCTGATGGGTTTCCCTTGCAATTCATCGAGCCTGTAACCGGTGATCTCAGTCGCGGCGGCATTGAATGTGTAGATATTTCCGTCGAGATCAGTTGTGATCAGGCCGGAGCGGATAGATTCGACGATCCTTTCGTGCACAACGCGTAGAGTAGCCAGTGTTTTAGCGGTTTCGGCAAGCTCCTCGCCCGATGAATGCCGGTCTGATAGTTTTGATGCAAGCAAACCAACCACGAGCAACGCAACAATATGAAAACTGACGATCTGAACAGCCTTACCGGCGGGCTGAACGGTGCCAAAGCTGTCGATCACTCCGTTCCCCGTCAAAACTGACATCGAAACCAATAAAAATGCACACATTACCGCCATAAATAGCGTCGATAGCGGCCGCATGAAAAAGCTCGCAACGCCGATCATTACGATGTAAAGCGTTATGTACGGCGAAGAAAGATCGCCGGTTCGCCAAACAAGCCACGTTATCAGCAGGGCGTCGAGGAAAAATTGGGAGAGTATCTGCCAGGCGTAGTTTTTACTGAGCCGTAAAAGGAAGAAATAAACGATCGTGAGGCCGACCGAGATCAAAAAGACGAGGAATAATCCCTGCGGAAAGTTTTCAAACGACAGCCGCAGTGTGCCGCTCGACCAGATCCAGCTCGTTACCAACAGCAGAAAAATGACCATCAAACGCCCGATTATCAGCGTTTGAATGCGTTGCATCTGCGTGGAATTGGCTGTTGGCTCCTTTTCGTCTAAACTGGGCATATTCAGTGGAGATCCGGAATATGGAAACTAATAACGTTCAGAACAATTCGCCCCTGTTCGATACGCGTCCCTGGGGCAGTTTTACGGTCCTGGACGAAGGCGATAATTACAAAGTAAAGAGGATCGAGGTTCTGCCGGAAAAGCGTCTGAGTTATCAGAAACACGCGCGCCGGGCAGAACATTGGTACGTCGTTTCCGGCACTGCTAAAGTAACATTAAACGGGGTTGAAAAACTAGTCAATAAAGGTGAGGCCATCGATATTCCGGTTGAGACTGCACATCGTGTTGAGAATCCGGATCCATCGAATTTACTTGTATTTATTGAGACACAGATCGGCGACTATTTTGGCGAAGATGATATCGTCCGGCTTGAGGACGATTTTGGGCGGAGTTAAGTAGATTTTCTACTAACGATACCGATAGCTGACTCCAGCAGGTTTGCTGAAATTAGCGTTGGAATTGACTCAAGTGTTACTTGATGTTCGTGCCCGTAACCCGTTAATACTAAAGCAGTTGACATATTCCCCGCCAGCCCCGTCTCAACATCTATCTTTTTATCCCCAACCAACCAGGAATTCTCAAGATCGATATCAAAATCAGCAATTGCCGACTCGATCATTCCAAGCCCTGGCTTTCTACATTTGCACCCATAATCGGGCAAATGCGGGCAAAAATAGAATGCGTTTATAGCATTATCAAGCTCGATCTGTATTTGCGCGTGAATGGCATGCATATCATCCTCGGTATAAAGCCCCCGACCGATACCAGATTGGTTCGTGACGACGATCACGATATAGCCACTATCTTTTAGTAGTTTTACTGCCTCAGCAGTGAATGGAAACAGCCGCAGATCTTCAACGCGCGACAAAAAATTGACCTCTTCGATCAAGGTTCCGTCACGGTCGAGAAATATGGCGGGTCTTTTCATAAGCAAAGTGTTATCAACCGATTACAGGCATAACCTCATCTTCTATATCATCATAAACGTCATCGTTTTCCGGTGGAGATAACTTTTTCTTCGCAGCCTCAAAAACCTCGCCCACCGAGATCTGCGTCATACAGCGATGATCGATCGGACAATCGCGGAGCATACATGGCGAGCATTCGACCGCTTTTCGGATCATCTCAGCATTTTGAGCAAAAGGCCGTGTTGTTTCTGGGTTTGTAGGGCCAAATATCGTAATTGTATCGGTTCCGACCGCCGGAGCAACGTGGGCAAGCCCCATATCGTTCGAGATCAACAGATCTACAACGCTCAAAACGGCAACCGCTTCGCCAAGATCGGTCTTTCCGCTCAAATTTATCAGTGGTCTTGAAGACAGTTCAACGACCTTTGCCGCAATATCTGCTTCGTCCGGTGACCCGACAAGGATGACATTAGCGTCCAGTTCTGTCGTAAGTTTATCGGCGAGTTGTGCATAACGCTCAGCGGGCCAACGTTTTGCACGAGAATTTGTCGAGCCGACGCCGAGGGCGACTATCTTTTTCGAAAGGTCCACACCCGTGGCCGCCAATGTATCACGAGAAGCGGTTTGGCGTTCGTCGGAGACATTTATGCTCGTATTTGGAAGATAATTTCCGACAGTTTCGCGTCCGATTGCGCGGCGTTCGACCTCGCTGATCAGATTTAGGTAGTAAAACACCTCGTGGCGGCGGTTTTTCCATTCGGGAACGGCGATCGGGTCGGTCAGTAATAATCCGCGAACGTCTTTGTTATAGCCGATGCGGCGGGGAATTCGCGATAAGAAGGATGTAATTGCTGCCTCAAATGAATTTGGCAGCAATATAGCTAGTTCAAACCCATCATCCTTTAAAAATTGCGAATTATCGTAAACGTCTTTGATCGCCCAACGATGCTTGTCAAAGGTAACCAGTTCGTCAATAAAATCGGCATCGCGAAACAGCCCGTCAGCCCACGAACGCGTGTGCAGCGTGATATGCGAATCCGGAAATATCCGCCGCAGCTCACGCAAGGCGGGCACGGACATCACGGCATCACCGATCCAGTTTGTTCCCCGAACGAGTATCTTCATCTGAAAAGAGTTTAATCCACAGATGGACACAGATAAACACAGATAGGTCAAAAAGAAAGCGGGTCTAAAAATATCAGTGTAAATCTGTGTTTATCTGTGGACAAATTTTCTGTCGATTTTGAACTAGAACAACGATTTGAGGCCTTCGTCGAGGCCAATTTTTGGCGACCAGTCGAGTTCTTGGGTGACAAGGCTTAGATCCGTTACATAATTCATCGGTGCAGGAGCCTGAATTTCCGTTTCTTCGTCGATGATCGCCTGATAGCCCGAGACTTGTTCAAGTTTTGCGACGGTTTCGCGTAAAGTCAGGGCATTTCGCGGGCCGCCGCCAAGATTATACAGGCCGTGGCGGATGATCGAATCGGTAAACGCCTTGCACGCACTCGCTAGATCGTCGACGTGCAGCAGATCACGCGTCGGCAGGCCTTTTGCGGGCAGGGCCAGAGGTTCGCCTTTGTTTATGGCATCTACGTAATGGCCAACAAAATTCGAAACGTTGCCCTCGCTCGCGGGGGCATACACGGTCGAAAGGCGGAATATGCACGAACGAAACCCTCGTTGGTTAGCATAATATTCGACGTACCGCTCGGCGACGAGTTTTGACCATTCGAGGGCAGATTGGCCGGAATATGTCGTCGGGCATGTTTCCGGCACTGTGGCGAAATTATCCGCAAAGCGGCCATAGACGTCTTTGGTCGAGGCAAAGATAAAAACCGCGTTTTGTTTCACCTCACGCAGCAGATTGATGGTGCCCTCGACGTTTGTGCGAAAAACGCTCTCGGCGTTATCGGGCGATTTATCGAGCTCGGCGGCGAGATGGATGATGACGTCATATTCACCCGCCATTTTTGCATCCTGAACATTCAAAATATCCAGCCCAGTCCGCCGCGATAGGTCATCGGCGTTAAAAAAACGCCGGATGTGCGTGCCGAGAAATCCGCTGCCGCCTGTGACGAGGGTCTTCATACAACAATTAAAGTTTATAATTTGCTAGACAGCAAGCTCGCGAAATCTATAGAATTCTAAAAGGCGATAAGTTTTTTCTTCGCCGCCGTTCCGTCGCCCGCCTCCAAATGTCAGATGAACCGATAGTCAAATCCAACCGGTCAAAAATGCCGCCAAAGGGCTGGGTCAAGTCGCGCCGTCCGGCGTCGTCTTATCAGGCTCCGCCGCAGTCGCGTTTTCGGCGGATCTTGCGAACGATCTTTAACGGTTGGACGGTGTCCATCGCGCTGATAATGCTGCTCGGAGTGTTTTTGGTGCTGACGTATTTCTGGTTTGATTTCTCTGACCGCATCGATCAAAAACTGCTGAGCGGTGATGTTTATACAGCGTCCGCAGGAATTTATTCCGCCCCAAAAACACTCAAGGTCGGCGAAGCGACGACAATGCCCGTGATGATCGACTATCTCAAATCCGCCGGCTATATCGAGCGTAATAATCAGGCAGACGCGTCCCGGAGTAGGTATGTTGTCGAAGGCGATGTGCTCGGCATTGAGCCGGGAATGACCGGCATCATCGACGGGCAAAAGGTTTTTCATGCGTTGTCGGTAAAGTTTTCAAAAGATCAAAAGAGCGTGGCGGCGATCGGCGACCGTGATACAAATACACAGCTAAACGAGGCCAAGCTTGAACCAAAAATACTCAGTTCTATCGCCGCCGAGGGCGACGGTCGGCGAAAGACCGTTACATTTAACGATATCCCTGCACATCTTGTAAAAGCCATCACCGTCACTGAGGATCGAGCTTTTTTTGAGCATTACGGCGTCAATCTTCGCGGTATCGCCCGTGCGTTGTGGCGGCGTTACGATACCGAGGAAAACACGCCATTGTCGAATCAGGGCGGTTCGTCTATCACACAGCAGCTAGTAAAAAATTTGCTCCTGACCCGCGACCAGACGTGGGAACGCAAGATCACCGAGGCGTATATGTCCGTGATACTTGAGACGCGGCTTAATAAGCAGGAGATCTTTACGCTGTACGCCAATCAGATATATCTCGGCCAGCAGTCGGGCGTTTCGATCTATGGCGTGGGCGAAGCGTCAAATGCCTATTTCGGCAAGGATGTGTCGCAACTGACGCCTGCCGAGGCCGCTTTTATAGCGGGTATCATTCGCAGCCCAAATCGATATAATCCATACAAAAATCTCGCAAAGGTTACCGAGCGTCGCAATCAGGTGCTCGAATCGATGCAGGAGGTCGGCGAGATCACCCCTGAACAGTACGCTCAGTACAAGCAAGAGCAGATCGTGCTCAAACAGATATCTAACACCAAGGATCTGCAGGGAATGCCGTATTTTTCGCAGTACGCGATCGAGGAGCTGCCAAAGGTCGTCAACGACCCTGAGGCGTTGCAGCATCTGCGGGTTTACACGTCGATCGATCCTGACCTGCAGCGGGCCGCGTATGAGATCGTCAACAAACGGCTGGCAGCTCTCGACAAACATTTTCCAAAGAAACAGGGGCTGAATGCGTCGCTTGTGGCGATCCGGCCAAAGACTGGCGAGATCGTGGCGATGGTTGGCGGGCGCGATTATCTTGAGAACCAGTTTAACCGTGCGACCGACGCGATGCGTCAGCCGGGATCGGTCTTTAAGCCCTTTGTTTATGCGGCCGCGATCAACTCGGCGTACGATTCGGGTACGCGGCAATTTACGGCGGCGAGCATACTCAAAGACGAAAAGCGGACGTTTACATTTGGCACCGAAACCTACGCTCCGAACAATTTCGGCGACACTTTCTCAAATAAAGAGACGACGCTGCGTGACGCTCTTGTTAAGAGCAAAAACGTCATCACTGTCGATCTAGCGATGCAGCTAAACATCGGTAAGGTGATGAATCTTGCTTCCAAAGCCGGTTTGCCAAAAGTCGATAAGGCGTATCCATCAATGGCGCTTGGAACGGCTGAGGCGACGCCTTTGCAGGTGGCGACGGCGTACACGATGTTTGCAAATCTTGGTGATCGCGTGCTGCCGACGCCGATCACGCGGGTCACTTCGGGCGACGGCCGCACGAGCGTTTTGGCAACGCCGGATCGAAAAAACGTCGTCCGTCCCGATGTTGCATAC
>JBEBGA010000036.1:0-13898 GCA_040081695.1 Pyrinomonadaceae bacterium | reverse complement strand
GATGTGTATAAGAGACAGAATAACTGCCGCGACCGTAGATCAAAATACCCTTGTCCACGCCGCTTATCAGATCGTCCTGCGACACGTTGTCTTTGGACGGCTGGAGCGAGACATTTGGCATTCGCGGGAATGGAACACTGCCCCAGCTATCAGCATGCAGACAGCCGTAAGACTTGTCATGGCCTACCATTTTCGCCGTATCGCGAGTCGTTTGCCAATCGACGAACAGGCCGTCTTTTACCAGATGCCAGCTCTGTCCGGGAACGGCTTCGTCGTCGTAGCCGACCGTCGCCATGCCCTGCGGCTGTGTGCGGTCGGCGACAAAATTGACCATCTTTGAGCCAAACTGCACCTTGCCCGTTTTGTCCGGCGTTAAGAAGCTTGTTCCAGCGTAATTTGCTTCCCAGAGCATCGCCCGGTCAAGCTCGGTCGAGTGGCCGACCGATTCGTGGATGGTTAGAAAAAGATGCGACGGGTGCAGCACGAGATCGTATTTGCCGGCCATTACGGGCTTTGCAGTGAGTTTCATGACCGCATGCTCGGCGGCGGTTTTGGCTTCGGCTGCCCAATCGTGCTTGGTCATATACTCGAGCCCGATCTGCTGTGCCTGACGCAGGGAATTGACGGCCTGAAAATCTCCGCTCGTTCGATCGACCGCAGTCACAGAAAAGCTCGGATTCGTGCGGATAATATATTGATCGATCCGCGAACCGTCGCTGGTCGCGAGATATTTTTGTTCGTTGACCGACGACAGATTTGACGTCACAAAACTGACGCCTTTTACGCCGAGTGCCGCCTCGTTTATCTTTAGCAGTATTGCCGTTTTTTCGTCCGCGGGAACGTCAAAAGGATCACGTTCAAACGAGCTTTTCCAAGTCGCCGTCACCTTTGGAGTTGGAACAAGCTCGATCCTTTTGCGTTGGATAGTGGAATTTGCCTTTGCGATCGCAGCCGCCTCGGCCGTAACCCGCTTGACCTCATCTAGCGTTACGATTGGGCTGCCGGCAAATCCCCACGTGCCGTTGATCAACACACGGACGCCAAACCCGAAATTTTGGCCGCTCGACACATTAAGTACCTGCCTTTCGCGCGTCGAAACATTTTCGAGTCGATAGCGGTTGATGCGAATGTCTGCGTAGCTGGCTCCCAGCTTTTTCGCCGTCGCGAGAGCGGCGTCCGCCATCGCATCCTTATTTACATCTATGTAAATACTCGCCGCAGCCTGAGCCTCATAGACCCAAGTGGGCAGAGTCAACGCACCGAACGTAATGCCGGTGGTTTTGATAAAATCACGTCGAGAAAATGACATTTTTCCCCTCACTTCTTAACTGATTGGATTAGTAACTCGGATCGCTTTCAAGTGTATTGCAGGGCGATCGACGATGTCAACAATCAGAAAAAAGCCGCCAACGCCTTAATAGACGAGGGCGGCTTTAAGGTTCTCGACCCGAAATTAGATTCCGGGATTCTTTAATATCGCAGCCAGAGCCTGCATTTTAGCCATATGCGGGTCATTTCTCATTATCCGCGACTGTTTATCTACCATTGCAGCAAGACCGGCAAGCTTGGCTCTGACCGGTTTACCCAACCCGGCTCGAAGCTGCGATAACTCGGCAGCAGAAAACGCTTTTACGCGTTCGAGCTGATCGACATACGCCTTGGCGACGAGTATTTTGTCCGTCCAAGCGATCATTTGCTGGCTCTGAACATTAAGCTCCGCAACCCGAACCGATTTAGCAGCGTTTATCTCGTTTTGCGACAGATGCTTGGTCGGTGTCAGTTCAAACACGTCGAGCCCGCGGGCGATCTCAGACGAATATATGTTTCCGTTGTACCAATATGCCGACCACGAGCCTGCGAGAACAAGGATATTTGGGTCGATCGGTCCGCGATCAAACGAAGCTATCTCAACCGGCTTTGCTGGGTTTGTAAAATCCATGATCGAGATACCGCCTTGGTACCAAGCCTGCACCTTAATATCGCGGCCGGGAACCGGAACAAGCGATCCGTTATGAGCAACGCAATTCTCCGTATCACCTTGGGCCGTCGGCAGTTTGTAATAGTTTGCGAAACTCAGTTTGTTGTTATTGAGGTTAAATATTGCATTTGCTCCCCACACGTTCGGGTCGGTAGCACGGCAGCGAGCTCCCATGCCGCCACCCCATTCGTCAGTATAAACAACCTTTTTACCGTCGTTTGAGAACGAAGCTGAGTGCCAATATGCGTAATTTTTATCGTTTACAGATTCGATACGTTTCGGATTCGCCGGATCTTTGATATCAAGCAAAATGCCGTTGCCCGAACACGCTCCGGCTGCGAGCCCGATAGCAGAATAAGCTGTAATATCGTGACACTGGTCAGATTCCTCAGGCCGGCCTTTGTTGGCATGCGAGCCGCCGTCATTCAGCGCATTGATCTTACCCTTGTCGTCTGAAAAAATACGCGGACTGGCAATTATCTTTGCATCCTGCGGAGCCGCGACCGGCACCTTAACAATGTCAATCCTAAACCGTGAAGTGTTGGGATCTTCGTCAGGTTTTCCGTCGGAACACCCCGCGAGCTCAGCGTTTGGACGCACATTAGACGTCCCGGATATATAAACATAAATGTTGTTCTTATCCTTTGGATCCTCAACAAGCGTGTGCGTGTGTGATCCGCGGCAAGACTGCACAGCCGCGACCTGTCTTGGATTCTTGATGTCGGAAATGTCAAAGATCCTTACGCCGCGAAATCTATCTTTTTCAACCGGTGGAGGCCCGGGAGCTGTTTGCAGAGGAAACCCTTGCGTACCACAATCGAGGCGTCCATTTCCCATCTCGACCGACATGAACATCAGATTTTTATACACCGACACGTCGCCCTGTCCTCCCGGACATAGCATCGAGGTCACAAGCTGTGCGTTAGCCGGATCAGCGATATTGTAAATATTGATGCCATAGAAATTGCCGAGAAAAAGGTAGTCTCCTTGAAAGGCAAGATCCGAATTCGCAAGAGCAAGGCCTGCGACTGTCATTTTCATTGCGGGAGGGATAGCGTTGCCCGGGATGCCGAGAGCCCCCAGTGCCTTATCCACTCTGGGATCATTAGGATCTATTCCCAGGTCAAACGCGGCCGGTTTTTTATAGAGATTCAAGTGCTTGATACCAAAACTGTATTCCTCCGCGTCAAACAGACCAGACTTTAACTTATATCTCGGGTCGTTGACATCTGAGCCCGTCATGCCGGCCGGTAGGGGCGGGGCCTTTTCAGGTGCAAACGGATTCCCACCCTGTCCAAACATACCAACGGCCAAGGCCAACATCATGAATAGCGATATCGATATTCCTCTAAATCCACGCAAAATGTTTTGGTTCATTATTTTTCCTCTATTTTTATTCTCTCAAGCATTACCTGCATTATCCGTATCTCTGCCCTTTGGCCGGTATCTACGTCTGTTGTAAATCCGTAAACCTCAGTGTCTTGAGCGGCTCCGACAGCATCAAAAAGCTGTTTCACCATTATCAAGGCACCCTCGTGATGCTGTATCATCCCGGCCAAAAATAATTTGTCAAAATCACGCCCTTTTGCCCTGCGGAGCTCAGCCATCTGCTTTCGCGAAAGCATTCCGGGCATCAAATGAGAACCGCTACCGTGATTCATTCCCGCCATGTCATCCATTTCCATTTCTGTCGGTTCACCGCGTGCAACAAGCCACCGCCGCATAAAATTGATCTCGTCAGACTGTGACTGACTTATACGCGCACCTAAAAGCCGAAGTTCCTTGTTATCGGTCCTTGCTTCGATAAGAGCTGTCATCTCCACAGCCTGTGCATGGTGCATTATCATCCCCTGCATAAACTCGATGTCCTTTGTCGAAAACGGCGGCAGCACGGCGCGCGTGCTCGCAGGCAAAACCTTTGACGCTTGCCCCGGAGCCCCTGGCTGGACGATCACCGACTCTTGTGCCAAAGTCGTCAGGGAAATGAGAAAAGTCAAAGTTAGCACTGCTAAAAGCCGCAACGCTGCAAAGGTAAATGAAAGTGTTGAAATTTGCTTATCAGGCATTAAAACATCACATTAACACAAATCAGATGCCGGTAAAAATCACCGCGTTCGCACAAAAAAGCGGCCAACTCTGGCCGCTTAACATCTTCATAAAATTGGAGGCGGTGATCGGAATTGAACCGATGAATAAAGGTTTTGCAGACCTCTGCCTTACCACTTGGCTACACCGCCGTAATTGAAAGGATAAAGTAGAAAGGGTAAAGGACAAAGGCAAAGCCGGAACTTTATCCTTTCTCCTTTACCCTTTCTACTTTCAATTTGGAGCGGGAGACGAGGGTCGAACTCGCGACTTCGACCTTGGCAAGGTCGCGCTCTACCACTGAGCTACTCCCGCATAACAAACCATTATTCTACCGTTTGCGTTTCGATTGTCAAGCCGCTCCTTGCAGAAGCCCGCAGGCGGTAGGGGCGTCTGCATTATTGGAGCGTAATGTCTTTCAAAAAGCTCCAGTCACCGCTACCACTCATCTTTACGTTGCCAATGCGTTTATTGGAAACGACGATATTTGCCGGATACCAAAGCGGTAGGAGCGGCAGATCGAAGCTAACAAGATCCCAGGTTTTGCCATAGAGCGTCGTTGCTGCGGCCTTATCGACCGAATTAACCGCATCCTCGACCAATTTATCAACCTCCGTACTTGCGTAACGACTGCGGTTGCAACACGAAACCGTACCGCCGGGAATCTTGGTCGAGCTAAACAGATCTCGCAAAAATATCGGATCCTGATTACCACCGACCCAGACGCCCGTATACATCTGATACTGTCCTTGTGCGAGCTGCTGCCGGATCGTGTTGACCTCAAGCGTCTCGATCTGAACATTAAGCCCGACTTCGGTCAATGCGCTTTGGATGACCTGCGAATACTGATTGACAGCCGCATTTCCGGCTCCGTATTTGAATGTGATCGGCTCGTTTTTATAACCGGCTTCTTGCAGCAACTGCTTTGCCTTAGCCTGGTCAAAATTGTAGGTTGTCCCGGCGGTATAAGCCCAAGATTGCGTCGGTAAGATCGAGCTTGCGACCTTTGCCTGGCCCGACAGCAGCTCGGTTACGATCTTTTGCCTGTCAATGGCGTAGCCGATGGCCTGGCGGATCTTTGGATTATTTAGCGGAGCAGACTGGACGTTAAAAACAAGATATTGGATATTCGAACCATCAAACTGATCGACCTTCAGATTGCCACTGCCCATCGTTTTAAGCATGTCGGGTGGTAGATTTGAAGGATTGGGCGCAATATCGACCCCGCCGGATTGCAGCTCGGCTTGCAGTGAAGTCGCATCGGTCACGGTCTTGACCCTGAGCTTTGCGACCTTTGGTGCACCTTCCCAATACTCAGCGTTTGCAGCAAGTTCTACAGTGTTTTGCGAAGCGTCAAAGCTTGTGAATTTGAACGGCCCCGAACCGACAGGCTTATCCTTTTGCTCGGCTGCAGTACCTTGTGGAATGATCGGTATGGCAACCAGATTTGAAAGCAATTGATTGCGAAGAGCCGGACGCGTAACCGTGAAAACCACGGTCTTAGCATCCGGTGTCTCGATCGAACTGATGTGTGCAACACGCTTGGTTTTTGGCGGCTCGATGGGTTTTGCAGCAGCGTTGGCGTTCGAATTTGCGTTTGCCGCTGGGGAGGGAACCGGGGCTGCCGTTTTCGGCGTTTCCGTCTTGTCGAGCGGCTCGGTGTCGAAAAATGCTCCCGACTTGTAGCCGTTGCTCTTAAAAAGCTCTTCAAATGTGTATTTCACATCCGCCGATGTAAATGCGGCACCGTTATGAAATTTGACGTTTTCCTGCAGCGTAAATGTGATCGTTTTGCCGTCTTCAGAGGTCTTAATGTCCTTTGCCAGTTCGCCGACGTACTCAAAATTTTCATTCTTTTTGACCAGTGAATTAAAGATCAGGGTCTTTATACGTTCGGCTGACGCATCCGAAGCCGTCGATGTCAGCGTGTCAAAGGCTGTGAATTTCTCAGGAAGCGCAACCGTAACAACATCAGTGCTGCGTTGGCGGCAAGTTGATGCCGTGGCAAAAAAGAAGAGGGCAATTACAATCAATATCAATTTACGCATAGGTTCTATAATTCCTTAATTATGAGCGAGATCGGCATTAAATGCGGCGACCTCGTCTGACAATTTGCTGATCCTGTCAGCATCAAATTCAAGCGGTTCTGCGAGGGTTTCCTTCAAATCAGCAATTCGCACAAGCGACTCGTTGATGCGATCTTCGCCCAATTCGCCGCTCATTACAGCTTCTAAAACGGCCCGATGGCCTTCGCGGATAGCAGCGGGATCGGCACAGATAGCTAGCATATCGATACCGGCACCGACCGCCATTTTACAGGCGTCGCCGATGCCGTAATTTTTCACGATTGCTCCCATTTCCAGGTCGTCGGTGATGGCAAGCCCGTCAAACTGAAGCGTGCCGCGAAGGAGAGTGTTGATAAAATTACTACTCAACGAAGACGGTAAAAGTTTCCCACTTTGGTCAATTTCCTGCAACCCGATGTTCGGAAACGCCGTGTGGGCGGCCATAACGGCCTTGGCCTCGCCGCTGGCAAATAATTCTCTGTAAGGGTAAAGGTCGATCTCGTTCAAGTCGGTTTCGGAAACCTCGACTTGCGGTAATTCTTCGTGCGAATCGACACTCGCGGCACCGAGTCCAGGGAAATGTTTGAGACAGCCGATGATGCCGTTATCCTGCAACGTGGTTAGAAATGCGCCGGCCATAGCGGTTACATCTTCTTTTGAACGGCCAAATTCGCGGGAGAATAGTCCATTAGTATGTTTCGCCCGCTCATCGTCTATAACATCAACGACCGGAGCAAAATCCATATTAAACCCGAGTATCCGAAGCGTTTCCGCAATGATCTCAGCCAGTCGAACCGCATCGTCAGCATTTCGCATCTTATTCGCGGCCGGCATCGATGTCATCAACCGCCGGAGACGATCAACAAGACCGCCCTCTTGATCGATGCTAAGAAAAGGCACAACCTTGCAGGCATCGCGAACCTCATCGAGCAATTTCCGCGTTTGTGACGCTTCACGAATATTCCTCGTAAACAGGCAGACTCCGCCAGGTGTTATCTCGTTCAAAAGCTGGCGCGTGTCATCGTCCACATCCGGGCCGGATATTCCGATAAAGAATAATTGTCCGATTTTTTCTTTTAGCGGCAGGGCACGCAGTTGCTCGATCATCGACAAACTCACAGAAAAACCAAAATATGAGTTTAACAGCCACGCCGATTTTTATAAAGCAGGTCATATTTGATGTAATAAAGTCATGAGCGACGATTTTTATTGCGACAATGTGTTGAGCGGAAAGATCGAGGTCGATAAAGTCCACGAGACCGACAACGTGCTCGCGTATCACCACACGCGGCCGTTTTGGGAAACGCACATCGTCGTGATTCCAAAACGCCATATCTCGTCGCTGCTGACGCTCGAAAGCTCGGACGATGGGGTATTTTTGGAATTGTTCGAAGTGATTAGAAAGGTCGCAGATTCTATCGTTTCCGAAAAGGGAGCGGCTCGCGTTCTGACAAACCTTGGCGAGTATCAGGATTCAAAACATCTGCATTTTCACGTCTATTCGGGCGACCGCGTTCAAAAATGACTCTTGGCTTTTAGGACGGTGCCGTTAGGGAATTGTGAATTAGTCACGGAATAAGTAAATCCTTTCACCACCGAAAACGCCCCGACCTCGCCTTTTTTTGAGATCGCGACAAACCCAACCTGTAACTCTTTTGCTTTCACCGAATCGCGTTTTACGACCCGCATAACGGCTTCGCGGCAGGCGGCTTCCGGTGAACGCCCCATTCGCATCTGTTCAATGACGGTGTGCGTGCCGCAGATGCGGACGACCTCTTCGCCGACGCCGGAGCTCGTCGCCGCACCGACCTCGTTATCGACAAAAAGCCCGGCTCCGATAACCGGCGAATCACCGACGCGGCCATGCATCTTAAATGCCATGCCGCTTGTCGTACATGCTCCTGACAGATCGCCGTTCGCGTCCAAAGCGATTGTCCCCATCGTGTCGTGATTGGCAGAGCCGTCGTCAAAAAAAGCGGGTGACGATTGCATATTGCGACTTGACGGCTTTTTGTTCTCAATATTTATTACAGGCTTGTATTCGGATTTCTTAAGCCATTTTTTCCATTCCTTTTCGGCATCCGCCGACAGCTTTCCGGGCATGAACTCAAACCCGTTCTCAACGGCGAATTGCATCGCTCCGTCACCCGCGAGAATCACATGCTTTGTCTTTTCCATCAGCAACCTCGCGACCGAGATCGGGTGTTTTATGTGCTGTAAATAGACCACGCTACCGCAATTTGCTTTGTGATCCATGATCGACGCGTCTAAGGTAACAAATCCGTCACGGTCGGGATACGCGTCCAGTCCGACGCAGCAGCTCGATTCGTCCTCAGCGGACCTTGCGGCTTGCTCAACCCCATCTATTGCCTTGCCGCCCTTTTCCATCACTTTCCACGCCGCCGCGTTTGCCCGCAAGCCGCTGTCCCAAGTAGAGACAACAACAGGTTTCTTAAATACCTGTCCAACTGTTTTTTGCCCAGTGGCCTCCGACGCCGCGAGCAACGGCAGCCCGGCGAGCGATGCTTTTAAGAATGATCTGCGGTTTGTCATATGATCTTTCCTTTGATTTTTGTAAGTAATTCTTTTGATTCGTCCGCCGAGAGGTCTTCGACATTCACACCCCGAAGCTCATCTATCGCCGTCTCGTTTGTCACGGCAAAAAGCGATACTTGGGATGCGATCCGCCCTGCGGCGGCCTTTGCCAATCCGTCCTTTTTCTCGTCGGCAAAAACGGCAAGCTCGTATTTCTCAAGCTTTTCAAGCACACTTTTTGCCCGCTCAATTACCGAAACGGGAAGCCCTGCGAGCTTTGCCACAGCAATACCGTATGATTTTGAGGCCTTACCGGGCTGCATCTTGTGCAGGAAAACGACATCGCCATCGCGTTCCGTCGCCGTCAGCTGATAATTCCTCGCTCCCCGCAAATTTTCCGCAAGCTCGGTCAGTTCGTGATAGTGAGTAGCAAATAGGGTCTTTGCAGAATGTTCGGGTGAATTGTGTAAAAACTCAGCGACTGCCCACGCGATCGACAGCCCGTCAAAAGTCGAAGTCCCGCGTCCGATCTCGTCAAGCAGTATCAGACTCTTCGGGCTCGCATTGTGGAGGATCGACGCTGTTTCCGTCATCTCGACCATAAACGTCGAGCGGCCAGATGCAAGATCATCCGAAGCCCCAACCCGAGTCCAAATGCGGTCAAGGATCGGTAATTTTGCCGATGTCGCCGGAACAAAGGAACCGATCTGAGCAAGTATCTGTATCAAAGCTACTTGCCGCAGAATCGTCGATTTACCGCCCATATTTGCACCGGTGAGGATGAGCAGACGGTCGGTCGAATTATTCATCAGCGTGTCATTCGGTATGAACGCGTTGCCTAAAGCGGCCTCGACAACAGGATGTCGGCCATTCTTTATCTCAATCTCGTCACCGTCGTGCAAAACAGGACAAACATAATTTCGCCGCGAAGCGGTTTCAGCCAACGCGCACAGAGCATCGAGCGTCGCGATAGCACGGGCTGTCGATTGTAATTTGCGTGTCTCTTCGCAAACATTTGCTTTGACCTGTGCAAATAACACCGCCTCGATCTGGGCGATCCGTTCCTCGGCACCGAGCACCTTTTGCTCCCACTCTTTTAACTGCGGGGTTGTGAATCGCTCGGCGTTGGCAAGCGTCTGTCGGCGTTCGTAATCGTCGGGAACGCGCGAAACCTGCCCCTTTGAGATCTCGATATAGTAGCCAAATACGTTGTTGAACCGGATCTTAAGATTAGCAATGCCGGTTCGTGTTTTTTCCTCTTCTTCAAACGCAGCTATGATCTGTTTCGCAGAGGTTGATATGCCGCGAATTTCGTCAAGTTCGGCATCAAATCCCGCTCGTATCACACCACCATCAGTAACATTTATCGGCGGCTCGTCCGCGATGGCACGCCCGATCAGATCGCGGGTCTCAGGCAATTCAAAAATGTTCTCGGACAAAACTTGAAGCAGCAACGAACTCGCATCTGTGAGTGTTTGATTTAGCAGAGGCGTCTGATCCATTGTCCGCTTCAGGGCAGTCAGATCACGTGGAGTGGCCGTGCCAAGATTGAGGCGGCCAACGAGCCGTTCGAGATCGCTGACTTCTTTCATCAGGAACCGTAGCTTTTCACGCAGGATCAGATCAGACAGCTCGGTGACCGCCGCGAGCCGCGTTTGTATCTCGTTACGTTTTAAAGACGGTCGTTGAACCCATTGTTTCAGTAACCGCGAACCCATCCCCGTTGCCGTTTCGTCGATCACGCCAAAAAGCGTATTTTTATTTTTGTCGCCGCGTGAGTCGAATATCTCAAGATTTCTAAGCGTCACCGCGTCGAGTATCATCGCATCCGATGGCTCAAAAAAGCTTATCTCAGTGATGTGTCCGGCAGTTGCACGCTGTGTATCCTGAGCATATTTGAGACACGCTCCCGCAGCGCCGATCGCCTCAGCGTGGCCGTCGAGGCCAAACCCAGCGAGGTTTGCGACCTCCATCTGTTTCATTAACAGGGCAGTGCTTGCACTCTCATCAAATGACGCGTCATCGAGCGGTGTCAAAGTAATTGCATTTGTCTGTTGTGATTGTTCACGCTCGGTAAATAGCCCAGCAGAAACGTTGCCGCCGCCAAATGAGCTTTCAACTAACTTTTCCAGACTACGCGGATAAAGCAATTCACGAGGTGAGCGGGATTCAATCTCGTCGAAGATCTTATTCCACGCATCCCCGCCGCTGATCTCGGTAGTCGCAAAACTGCCCGACGAAGTTTCGAGAAAAGCCGCTCCAAATGTGTCGCCGCTGCCGCAAATTGAAGCAAGATAAACCGTATCTTTTGCCTCAACAAGCTGAGGATCTATCGCTGTGCCCGGTGTTATAACACGGACGACCTCGCGTTTGACGAGCTTGGTGCCTTTTGTCGGAGTTTCGGTTTGTTCGCAGATCGCAACGCGATAGCCTTTTCGCACCAATCGGGCAATATAGTTTGGAGCAGCGTGATAGGGAACACCGCACATCGGCACGGGATTTGGTGAGTCTTTATGGCGGGCAGTTAGCGTAATGTCGAGTTCGCGAGAGCCGGTGACAGCGTCTTCGTTGAACATCTCATAAAAATCCCCCAGCCGGAAAAAAAGTATCGTTCCCGGATAGAGCTTTTTGATCTCAAGATATTGCCGAAGCATCGGCGTCGCGGTTTTCATTGATGTGTTTCAAAGTTTAGCCAATTTGGCGTAACTGTTCAAAGTATCTGTTATCAAGGCGTTTGATTTGTTAAGATTGTCGCTTGGACGAGGCCCATTCTTCGATGATCGCAAAAGATAAACGAGTTTATATTGCAGGTTCAAACGGCATGGTCGGCAGCGCCATTCGCCGTGATCTTGAGAATCGGGGTTATAGGTCTTTGATCCTAAGATCCTCTGATGAACTCGACCTGATAGATCAGAAAGCAGTAAATAACTTTTTTACCTCTGAAAAACCCGAGATCGTGATACTTGCGGCCGCTAAAGTAGGCGGCATTTTGGCAAACAACACTTTTCGGGCAGATTTCCTTTATAAAAATCTGATGATCGAGGCAAATGTCATTAATGCTGCATTTATCGCAGGAGTCGAAAAACTGATCTTTTTAGGAAGCTCGTGCATTTATCCGAGGCTCGCCGTCCAACCTATAAAAGAGGAAGAATTGCTGACCGGAGCAATCGAACCGACCAATGAACCCTACGCGATAGCAAAGATCGCGGGTATCAAACTTTGTGAAAGCTATTACCGGCAACATGGAGCAAATTTTCTGTCGATGATGCCCACCAATATTTACGGTCCAGGAGATAACTATGATCTGGGATCGTCACACGTCATACCTGCTCTGATCCATAAATTTCACGCGGCAAAAATTGGCGGACTATCCCACGTTGTTGTTTGGGGAACCGGAAATGCCCAGAGGGAGTTTTTGTATGTGGACGATTTGGCAGATGCCATTGCGTTCGTAATGGAAAACATTGACGCGAACATGTTATACGATGAAGGCATTTCTAATCTTAATATCGGTTGCGGCAAAGATATCTCGATTAGTGAGCTTGCTGAGAAGGTCAGACAAATTGTCGGATTCAAAGGTACGATTCGCTTTGATACGAGCAAGCCTGACGGCACACCTCGAAAGCTTTTAGATGTGTCCCGTATAAATAGATCAGGCTGGAAACACACTACCTGTTTGGAAGATGGCTTAAAGATGACGTACGAAACGTTTCTCAGATCAGAATTCGTGAGTATATGAAGAAAGCTCTTATAACCGGTATTACTGGTCAAGATGGCAGCTATTTGGCTGAATTGCTGCTTGAGAAAAATTATGAAGTCCACGGTGTCATCCGTAAATCGAGTTCTTTTAATACCGGGCGGATCGATCACCTTTATAATGACCCTGAGGTCTTGGATAAGTCTTT
Source organism: Pyrinomonadaceae bacterium (assembly GCA_040081695.1). Taxonomy (GTDB): domain Bacteria; phylum Acidobacteriota; class Blastocatellia; order Pyrinomonadales; family Pyrinomonadaceae; genus OLB17. The sequence goes on along the minus strand of JBEBGA010000036.1, from coordinate 1,329 downwards.
GTTCCTTCATTACGGAGACCTTATTGACCCCAGCAGCCTCAACCGCCTATTGGATAAGACCGGACCGGACGAGATATATAATCTCGGTGCCCAAAGTCATGTAAAGGTTTCGTTTGAGATCCCCGATTACACAGCACAGGTTGATGCTCTCGGGACGTTGAGGTTTCTTGATGCGATCCGCGAGACGGGCCTAGGAAAGATAAAATTTTACCAGGCATCGACATCAGAACTCTTTGGAAAGGTCACCGAATCACCGCAAAACGAAAACACCCGGTTTTATCCAAGGTCGCCTTACGGCATTGCAAAGCTGTTTGCCTATTGGACGGCCGTTAACTATCGCGAAGCATACGGTATTTTTGCGAGTAACGGCATATTGTTTAACCACGAATCACCTCGACGCGGCAACACATTTGTGACCAAAAAGATCACACGCTCGATCGTTCAGATGGTGTTAGGCCGATCAGGAAAGCTGGTTCTAGGCAATCTTGATGCGATACGCGATTGGGGCTATGCACCCGAATTCTGCGAAGGGATGTGGCGGATCCTCCAGCACGAGGAGCCGGACGATTTTGTGCTGGCAACCGGCGAAGGGCACACTGTGCGCGAATTCGTCGAGTCTGCCTTTCGCCATGTTGGGATCGAGATCGAATGGTCGGGGGCGGGTTCAGATGAAAAGGGGTTTATAAAAAATATTGACAGATCTAAATTACAGGAAAAATTTGATAATAATGCTCAAACGCTTGTCCCGGGCGATACTGTTGTCGAATTGGATGCATCATATCAACGGCCAACCGAAGTTGATTCACTAATTGGTGATGCCTCAAAGGCCGAAAAACTTTTAGATTGGTCGGCAAAAGTGCGGTTCGAGGAATTAACGAGGATCATGCTGGATGCTGATATAAAACATGAGAAAAGAGCGCCTCACGAAAATTAGAAACTAAACGTCTTGTCCATTTTGTTTTAAGATAGTATTAGCGACCTCCGCAAAGACACTCAATGATAGTTTTTACAAACGGCTGTTTTGACATCATCCATCCGGGCCACGTCGATCTGCTTTCGCGGGCAAAAGCCCTTGGCGACAAACTCGTCGTAGGCATAAACAGCGACAGGTCGGTCAGTTCGATCAAAGGGCCGGGACGGCCTTTGCAGGATCAAGAATCTCGCAAAGCCGTACTTATGGGGCTGTCATCGGTCGACGAAGTCGTTATATATGATGAACTCACACCAGAGGAAACAATAAAACAGCTCAAGCCAGATATTCTTGTCAAAGGCAATGACTGGAAAGAAGACGAGATCATCGGTGCAGATTTTGTAAAGGCAAACGGCGGC
>JBEBGA010000304.1:0-3790 GCA_040081695.1 Pyrinomonadaceae bacterium | reverse complement strand
TAGTCATGCAGCGGTACGCCGCCGATCCAAGAGATGATGCGATTTGCGATCTGCGAGGGTACTTTGCGTGAGATAAGCTTGTCCTGACGGTTCTTTCGCCAGCCGGAAACGACGTCGTAGCCTTCGTTGAGCTTGTCTAAAAGTCGCGAGATGTCCGCCGGGTCATTTTGCAGATCGGCGTCCATCGGGATGAGAATGTCGCCCTTGGCAGCGTCAATACCCGCCGACATAGCCGCCGTCTGGCCGTAATTACGCCGAAGCGAGACCACGCGTACGCGTTCGTCGTTCGCTGCTATCTCTTTCAAAATTTCAAGACTCTTATCCGTCGAACCGTCATCGACATAGATCACCTCCGCCGTTTTCCCAAGAGCATCCAGAGCCGCCGCGATCTTTGCGTGCATCGGCCGCAAGTTCTCTTCCTCATCCAAAACCGGCAGGAAAAGGGATAATTCGGGATTATTAGTTGCTTCTTGACTCATTACCAAAACCTATTTTGCCCACGAAACACACGAAAGTCACGAAAGGGAATTCCTGTTTTCGTGTTTTTAGTGTATTTCGTGGGCTAATTCTTACGCGCGACAACAACGATTGATACGCCGAGCGGAAAATTGAGATGCTTTAACCAAAACCGCTCGGCACCAAACAATTTGCCCAGCGGGCCGTTCAAGCCGGATATCGTGATGTTATTTTCAGATTCGGGTTTGATGCCGGTGAGTTTCATGATCGTCCGTCCGGCTAAGATCGGTGCAAAGAATGTCCAATTGGCGTAAGTTGCACGCTCGACCGTATACCCTGCTGTTTTGAGCCGCTCGACGATCTGCTTTTTCGTGTAGCGGATCCGGTGATTTGAAATATCGTCCTGCACACCCCACAGCCACATAAACGCCGGAACAAAGATCAGCGAATACCCTCCGCTCTTTGTTACGCGGAACATCTCTTTTAGGCCTGCGATATCGTCGTCGAGATGCTCGACCACATCGAGTGCGGTCGTGAGTTCAAACGATTCGTCCTCGTAAGGCAGAGTTTCTGCCAAGCCTTTTTGAACCTTTAAGCCTTTCCGTCGGCAAAATTCAAGTGCATCATCCGAGACGTCAACACCCTCGGCATCGCCATACTGCGAAAGCATTTCGATGTTCGCTCCGGTGCCGCAGCCAACGTCAAGAATGCGGATTGCGGATTGCGGATTGCGGATCTTTTCAACGATCGGGCCGAGAAAACTTTCGAGGATCGCGCGGCGACCGACGAACCACCAATGCGAGCCCTCGACCTCGTCCATGATGGCGTATGTATGCTGCTGCATTTCCTGTGGCAACGCTGCGTTCATATAGCTATTATACCCTCAGCCCCATCATCTCGCTCGCGAGCGAACCCGGGTTTCCGGTCAGATCTAGGCCGTAGCTTTCGTTCAATCTTTTCATGATGCCGTCATCGCTAACCTCGCATTTGCCGTCAGCTTGGCAGAGGATCATTAGCTGCAATCCCTCATCGATAAATTCCGGTTCGTCGCGGCAAAGCAAATAATCACCGGCAGTCTTGTGAGCTTCCCACTCCAGCTCATAAAGAGTCGGATTAAAAATGCCGATCGGATTCATATCGGCGTTCGACAGACTTTCGATAGTTTGGGCGAAATCGTACGCGTGACGGCCTTCGTGAACAAACGTCCCCTCGCAACCGCGCTGCCCGCCTGTGTCGATCGTCTCCTCAGCAATAGCGATGTAGATCTCACCCAAAGCCTCGCGTAGGCTTAACCGCTCAGTCGCCAGTTTGTAATTGGTCTTGACCGAATTGATGACACCCGTGATGCCCGACGCATTGACTTTGGTGACCGGCAACACCTGAACGAGTAGATCGGATTCGATGATCTCATTCATCATATAGCGATGAAAATCATTGCCCTTAGCGACGATCGTCTCAAACGCGTCCTCGACCGATTTGCGGTATTTTTTGTCTATGCCCTTATCGAACTTCATACGATCTTGCCGAATCCACACCAGCTATTCTCATTATGCCACGTTATCTTAACGTCCTCGGCAGCGATCTCGTTCCACCAACCGGCGAAATCGTCTTTTGCGATATAAAACGCCGTCGGGGCGACCAAGTGGTCGAAAACGATGTTGTGCTGCTCACGCCAGCCGAAAGTGCCAAGGTGATTGAGATATTCGTTGTAAAAAAGCTTGTTTGCGACACCTTTGGCGGCGGAATTTAGCGGGCGATAGACGAGTTTTGTCGTAAGAAAAACACCGAGCGTCGGCAGTTTTGATAATTGATACAGCACGGGCTGCGAGATCTGCGATGTAAAGCTGGTGCGGACGGGGTTAACGTATCGCGTGATCCATTTGTTATTCTCGGCACCGTAAACCCATGCTGATATATGTCCGCCGCTTTTTACTTTGCCGGCGAGCGAAAGAAAAGCCTTTTTGGGATCGGGCGTATGATGCAAAACGCCGACGCTGAATGCGTAGTCGAACGCTTTTTTGAGCGGCAGCTTAAAAATGTCGCACTGGACGATATGAGCGTTTGGCATATTGCGGGTCAATGCAAACGCTGATTCGACACCATCGCCAAGGTCGATGCCGACTACCTCAGCGGCTCCCCACTCGGCGGCAAGCTTTGTATGACGCCCTTTGCCGCAGCCGCCTTCGAGCACGACCTTGCCCTCAAAGAAATCTTTTTGAACTGGCTGTAGCCAGCCGAGAAATTGCTCGTTATATTTTGGATCCTCTTGCGTAAAATTGGTCCACTGCCAGCCAAAATTCTCAGCTGTCGCGGCTTTGTCTTCCTCGATCTTTCCGAGATCCGCAAAACGCGGCACGCCGCGAACGACCTTGTATTCGCGGTCGCATTTTTTACATGTCAGCACGCCTTCGATGATCTCTTTATCGTCGTATTTGCTGGCGTAAGCCAGCAAGATATCGCCGCCGCAGGTCGGACATGCTAATAAATCTAGTAATTTCTCTTTCATTAAAATAATGGAACGCGGATTTGGCGGATCTAGCTGATTGGCACGGATCTGAATTCATTTATCCGTGGAAATCCGTCCGATCCGTCCTTATCTGCCATTTTTTCCTTAAATTCTGTGTACTCAGCAAACGGAAACGGTTGACGCCAGTTGAACTCAAATTCGTCCGTCTCGCGGTCCGCATAGAGTTGCTCAAATGTTGTCGCGAAAGCCTTGAATACATTGTCCGCGACATCAAGATGCGTAAAAACAAGCTCACGCTCGGCAAACGATCGGTCGTCGGTGGGATACTGATAAATCTGTAGCAGCATCTTGTCGCCCTCGCGGACAAACCGAAAATCAAACTCTTCCGGGTCGCGGTTCCATTTTAGGGTTCGCTCACGTGGGGCCGAAGATTCGGACATCAGGTCGGTCAATATCCGCATCAGTTCGGGCAAGGCCGATTCGTGCGGAGCGTGGGCCGTCGTTGTGTGAAATTCATCCGCGCCATCGGCAAATCCGACCGACATCCATCCGCACTGCGGCGAGTTAAAACTGACCTCAAGTTTCCCCGACATAAGCTATTTATGGTAACTTTATGTCGAAAGTTCTACAACTCAAGGGCGTCAGACATTGGAGGAGAAAATATGAGAACTCGCTATATCGCCATCATGGCGTTTATGTTGCTGCTGGCTGCATTTGTAAACGCACAACCAGCCGGTAAAAAGCCGGTAAATACTGCCGGTTCGAAACAAGCTTCGGATTTTGAATTCGAAGTAAGCGTTACGCCCTTGGGATTGGCAGGCATCATTGTCCGAAGAAAGTCCGGGTTGGGTCTGTTCACCCCGGAAA
>JBEBGA010000303.1:0-3809 GCA_040081695.1 Pyrinomonadaceae bacterium | reverse complement strand
CGTCAGCCAGGTCATCCAGTTTATTCTGCAGGGCCTACAGCGTTTTGATCGATATTTGATCATCGTGAACTTTAGCGGCCTTTTGCTGAGTATCGGAAACGTCATACTGGTTCTGAATGGCCAGAATGTGCTCGCCCTGATCATTTGGAACTGTCTGCTTGTGGGGACGACAGGCTTTGTTTTTGTTCTGACTTCCCGCAGGCTGCTGCCGGAGTTTCGGTTGCGTCTCTCGATCCCGGGCGATGTCTGGAGGACCGTTTTGACATACGCGGGCAGCATCATCGCGTACCAGTCGTTTGGCAATGCTCTCTTGCTGTTTGAGCGGGCGTGGATCGTTCGAAATTTCGGCACCGACTCACTTACGTTATACGCTCTGCCGATGCTTCTGTGTTTTTACTTCCACGGATTGATCCACAACCTTGTGATCGTGCTCTTTCCGGTGGTAAATGAGCTGCTCAACGAGAAAGAAAAGCTTCTGAGGATGTACCGCACCGCGACCAAGATCATATTTGCGATCACCGTGTTTTTCTGTCTTTCGACGGTGATCACCGGCCGGACGGTGCTCGACGTATGGTTGGGCTACGGCTTCTCCGATCGCACGTATGTGCTGCTCGTCATCCATGCGGTGACGTTCTCGATCCTCGCCATCACCATCATCCCGTGGCAGATAACCGAGTCCTTTGGCAAGGCAAAAGCTAATGCCATCATGGGCGGAACCTGGTTCGTTATCGCCGTGCCGCTGATGGTTGTTTTCTCGCAAACGTGGCAAACTGAAGGAGTTGCAATTGCACGGCTGGCTGGTGTCGTGGTCTTTCTCGGATTAGTCGTTTATGCGGAAAACTGGCTTCTCGGGCTTTCCTCACGACGGTTTTGGCCTAAAGTGATTGTCGCGACCGGCGGCGCGGCTGTGGCGGCTTCGGTGGTTGAGATGTTGATAATGAGCGTTGGCGGTAATCATTGGGCGGCTCTCATTGTCGCCGGAACGCTTGGTGCGGCAGCCTTCGCTGCGGGACTCCATCTGATGGGCTTTATCGAGGAAGATGAATGGACGGTGCTTCGCAACCTGACCCCGGCGCTGAAGCGAACCGCCGCGAACGATTAAAAATGGGCGATCTTGTGGATTTTGCAGTGGTTCAGCGTGTCGCGTTCATCCTTGATAAATGCGGAGGGAAACGCGTACTCCATCTCGGATGCACAAACCACCCGTACACTGCGGAATCGATCAAGCACGACATGCTGCTTCATGCCGAGATCGAGCGAAAAGCCGCGAGCCTTGCGGGCATCGACTCGGAACAAGACAGCCTGGCCTTGCTTGAGAAAGCTGGCTTTCAGCATCTGTTCACGGGCGATCTCGAAAAGCTGGATGATCTCGATATCGAAGGAGAATTCGACATCATCGTCGCCGGCGAGATGATCGAGCACCTGAATAACCCGGGGCTTTTCCTGGATGGCATAAAGCGGTTCATGCACAAGGATACTAAGCTGATCCTTACGACGATCAATGCATACTGCGGCATGCGTTTCCTCTGGTACGGGCTGCGCGGGAAGCGTGGGCGAAATGAATTCGTCCATCCCGACCATGTCGCATACTACTCGTATTCGACGCTCAATAAGCTGCTCGAACGGCACGCCCTACACGTCGAGAACTTTTTCTTTTATGATATTGGTAAGGAACACCGGCCGCACAATCGCTGGTTCCTGAATATTCTTAATGACGTTTTCGTCCGTTTGGCCCCGCAGTGGGCGGACGGCATCGTTGCAGTTTGCAGACTCAGGTAAGACCGGATATGGCCGTCAATTTCGCACAACGCCCCGCTGGACTAACGCCAAATAGCTTGGTGATAGGTGCGTTAGCGTTGATGGGAGTCGCCATCGTCGCCTCGCTCTTTATCTTTGGTGTTTTGGACGACAGTTTCCAGTCGCTGACATACATGTTCCTTTTGCCGTGGGTCGCGGCACTGGCGGTGGTCATCGCAGCGCCATCGCTGATCCTCTATTATCGCGGCGAGTTTAGCGTCGCAAATCCGATCGTATTTGCGAGTATCTCGTATTTCATACCGGCCTTTGTTTTTGGCGGTACGTTTCTGGCTCTGGGGTTTTCAGAACCGTATTACCTGCCGTTTATTCAGGATCCGGAGTACAATCTTCCGCTGACAATTTCCTTTGTCGCACTCGGTTTTGCGAGTCTGTGCCTTGGCTTTTTTGTTCCTTTGGCGGGCAAGGCGGGAACTTATGTCGCATCGCTTTTGCCGCGAGCTGACTATTCGCCATCGGCGTATTTGCTACCCGGTTTTGTGCTGCTGCTGCTTGGCGTGATGAACACGGTTTACGCTTTCACCGTCGGCCTGTTCGGGTATCAGATCTCCGAGGAAACCAACATTTATGGAGGGATAATTTATCTCGCGACGCTCTTCCGGGTTCAGGCTTCATTTCTGCTTTGGCTTGTGATCTTTAGACAGACGAAATTCACCGGCATCACCTTTGCTCTGATAGGCGCGATGCTGACAATAGATCTTAGCTCGGCGATCTTTGCCGGTAATCGAGGGACGATACTACAGGTATTCTTCGTGATAATGCTTGCCTACGTCCTGTCAGGGCGAAGCGTAAAGATCAAACACGCGATCATTACCTCCTTAATTCTGTCTGCCGGTATTCTGATCGGAATGATCTATGGAACGACATTCCGAATGGTAAAGGGCACCGAGTCAAAGCAGAGCAGCACCCAGTACGCCGACAACATTGTAAAAACCTTCGACGAAGTCAGCCGTCGCTCGACCTATGACAGCCTAAGTTTGGGCCTCTCGACTTTCTCTGAAAGGCTCGACATCGTCAGTACGCTGGCCGTAGTTGTATCGAGCCATGAGCAGCTTAAGCCGTACGAGGAAGCATACGGCCTTGATAACAACATCTGGACGGACATGACAACATTCTTTATTCCGCGTGTCGTGTGGAACGATAAACCGACTGCCTCCGACGCCAGAAAGTATAGCGATCTGTATTTTCATACGTCCGAATCCTCATTTGCGATCACACCGGTTGGCGATCTGCTTCGAAATTACGGCATTGGCGGCATCGCAATCGGTATGTTTATCCTTGGCGGTATTCTTCGGTTCCTACATTCGTCGCTGGTGGAAGCCAAAGGTACGCCTATTTGGCAGGCGATGTTGTACTTTATGCTGCTTACCAGCGTCTCCTTCGAGGGATTTTATGGAACCATCGTGCCGACGATGTTCAAGGTCGCATTTACCGCGGTTATCGGTGTTTTGATCGTTGTGTTGATTGCCCGTCAGATGGCAACACGGGGGGCGTCTGCGAGAATATGATCGTCTTTACAAACGGCTGTTTTGATATCCTCCATCCGGGCCACGTTGACCTCTTGCGACGCGCCCGCGAACTCGGCGACAAGCTTGTCGTTGGCATAAACAGTGATGAATCGGTCCGAAAGATCAAGGGACCGGGACGTCCGCTGCAGGATCAGGATTCGCGAAGGGCCGTTTTGCTGGGACTGAACTCGGTCGATGACGTCATTATTTTCGACGAACTGACACCAGAAATGCTTATTCGCACGCTTCGGCCCGATGTACTCGTAAAAGGCGGTGACTGGAAGCGGGACGAGATAATCGGTGCCGATTTTGTGGAGAGTTACGGCGGGAGCGTGCATTCACTGGCTCTGGTTGATGGACACTCGTCGAGCTCGATAGTCGAACGTATTGATACTGAGAGATCGTCTGACAGGCCTGCTCAGTCAAATTCGATCGCTCGTGCATCTCTCGACGAACACTTGAGAGTCTTTTCATCGCTTGTTGCCG
>JBEBGA010000035.1:0-13982 GCA_040081695.1 Pyrinomonadaceae bacterium | reverse complement strand
CGATCATCTCAAAAGGCATCTCGGCAGGAAAGTCGAACAACTCGTATCGGGGGCTCGTAAAAATAATGCCAAAAGCCGAGGGTGCGAGAAATTACACCCAGTGCGATTCGATGCTCATCGGCGGCAGCTCGGAGGCGAACACGTTCCCGTACATCGAGGTGATGAACAACACCGCCCGCGTCGAGCACGAAGCCACGACCTCAAAGATCAGCGAAGACCAGCTTTTCTATCTGCAGCAACGCGGCATCTCGCAAGAAGACGCCGTTTCGCTCATCATTAACGGTTTTTGCAAAGAGGTTTTCCGCGAGCTGCCGATGGAATACGCCGTCGAGGCGACAAAGCTGTTGGGATTGAAACTTGAGGGTAGTGTGGGTTAATGAAGGAGAAAACTCCACAAGAAAAGAAAGCTCTTAGCTATGCCAAGGATCGTCGTAATACCTATGGCGAAAACGATAAGGCCTCCAGAAAGCTCATTCCGCTTCGAAAGGCACAAGTTAATCGTGTTTATCGGAAGAGGGTAAATGAGGTTTTGACTCAAATTACTGACGGCGAATCGCAGGATGCAGAAGTCTTGGAGGGCATTGTCAGAACTATTCGAAGGCAGGAGTGGAAGAAGACTGCGGATGAACCGCTTGGGGCAATTGTTCAGCAAAATTTAGGGCGCCGCGAAGATCATGCTGGAAACGGAAAGACGGCACGCAAGAAAACGACTGAGTTGGTTAAGAATCTCAAGATCGAAACGGAACAAGAGTCAGATGGTCGCTGGATTGCCGAGGCAATTGGTCTGAATGGAGTTATGACATACGGCGAAACTGAGGAGAGCGCGATCAACAGGTGTAGGAGCTTGGCCCAAGCTGTATACATGGAAAACCTGGGAGCCTGCGAAATACTGTCCATTAGTGACGATAGTATAAGTACTTTGTCGAAATGAAAAAAATCCAGCCATCTGATCAACCAATTCCAAAGGGCCATTATTCCCCCGGGATCGAGCATAACGGGCTGATCTATGTGTCGGGCCAGTTGCCGATGTCGCTGGATACGCGTGAGCCTTTTACCGGTTCGATCGAGGAACAGACGGAATTGGCGCTCAGAAATGTGGAGCACGTTCTAAAAGCAGCGGGCAGCGATCTGGATCACGTTCTGCAGATGACGATATACGTTTCAGATATGGAGCTGTGGGGCCGGGTCAACGAAACTTATGCCCGCGTGATGGGCGATCATCGGCCGGCGAGGGCGATGATACCGGTCAAGGAATTGCATTTTGGAACGCAGATCGAGATACAGGCGATCGCGGCGAAGAAGGAAGATTAGCCGCTGAGGACACAGAGGATGAGATTTGGAATATTGGCGGTTCTTTTGTTTGCACTTGCGATAGCTGGTAATGCTCAGTCGGGCGGCAAACGTGCGGTCGAAACGGTGGATGCCCCAAAGGCCATTGGCCCGTATTCACACGCCATTGTCGCGAACGGTTTTATTTTTACCGCAGGACAAGTCGGGACCGACCCAAAGACAGGAACGCTTGTCGAAGGCGGGATCGAGGCACAGACCGAGCAGGTTTTGCAAAATATCGAGACGGTATTGAAAGCTGCAGGCAGCAGCCTGGATGATGTTGTTAAAACGACTGTGTTTCTCGCAGATCTAAACGATTTTGCCATGATGAACGAGATCTACGCAAAACGATTTAAGGCGCCGTTTCCGGCCCGTTCGACCGTGCAGGTAGCCCGGCTGCCGCGCGATGCAAAGATCGAGATCGAAGCGATAGCTGTGATAAGGAAATAGCCGCAAAGTGTAGATTATGCAATTTTACGGTGTTGATTGGATAGCTACTGTTGCGGGTTTGACGGGCGTTTATCTGATCGGCAGCAAAAATAAATACGGCTTTCTGATAATGATGATCGCGAGCCTGAGCTGGATGACGGTCGGGTTTATGATCCAGAGTGTTGCTTTGATCCTCGGTAGTGCAGTTTTTTTCTCGCTGCACGTTAGAGGTTGGCTTAGATGGAAAAAAGAGGCTCAGACGGAGGCTGATTCGATGTTATGAAATTAGATATTTTTCAGGTAGATGCATTTACATCGACGCCATTCGGCGGCAATCCGGCGGCGGTCGTGCCGTTGGCCGCGTGGCTGCAGGACGATCTGATGCAATCGATCGCGCTTGAAAATAATTTGTCCGAGACGGCATTTTTTGTAAAAAATGGCGATGTTTACGATATTCGCTGGTTCACGCCGACCTTTGAGATCGATCTGTGCGGCCACGCGACGCTTGGCAGCTCTCACGTGATATTTAACGAGCTAAAGCTTGAGACGGATCAGATCAAGTTTCGCTCGCACAAAAGCGGTGAGCTTGGCGTCGAGAAAAATGGCGACGTTTTGACACTCGATTTTCCGTCGCGTCCGCCCGTTGCGGCGGAGGCTCCGGATGGTTTATTTGAGGCTATTGGCAAAGCGCCAAAAGAGGTTTTGCGATCTCGTGATTATTTTCTCGTTTACGAAACCGAGCAAGAGATACTCGACCTCGCGCCAAATTTTTCAAAGCTTGCCGAGATACCGACGCACGCGGTCATCGTCACGGCTCCGGGCAAGACAAGCGATTTTGTCTCGCGGTTTTTTGCACCCGAGGCGGGTATCAACGAGGATCCGGTGACCGGTTCATCGCATTGCAACTTGATCCCGTTTTGGGCCGAGAGGCTTGGCAAGACAGAGATGTTTGCTCGTCAGCTTAGCCAACGCGGCGGTGAGATCTATTGCGAGCTTGCTGGCGACCGCGTGAAGATCGGCGGCAACGCCGTGCTTTATTTGAAAGGCGAGATATACGTTGAGGCCGAAAAGAGTTTTGCGGCGTAAGCGATGGTCGAGGTTCGTATTGCAAAACCTGAGGATTCCGCAGCGATCGCCGAGGTGCTTGGCAAAGCGTTTGGCACGTATCGCGAGCTTTACACCGACGACGCTTTTGCGATAGTGACGCCGTCGGTAGATGAAATAACGAGGCGGCTCGACGATGGCCCGCAGTGGGTCGCGACGATCGGCGAACGTGTCGTCGGAACGGTTTCGGTAACGGTCGAAGAGGGTGATCTTTACGTCCGCAGTATGGCCGTTGCACCCGAGGCTCAAGGCCGCGGCGTCGGGCACAAACTGCTCAACGCGATCGACAAATACGCTGCCGGGACGGAATTTGAACGTATCTTTTTGTATACGACATATTTCTCAGCCGGGGCTAAGGAGCTTTACGAAAAGCACGGTTACGCATGGGTTCGTGATACGACCGCCGACGAGTGGTACGGCGTACCGGGCCTGGAGATGGATAAGAAGTTAGAGGGAAAGAAACTAAATGCTATTGGAAGTTAAAGATCTGCATGCCGGTATCGACGGCAAGGAAATACTAAAGGGCCTGAATTTACAGGTCAAAAAGGGCGAGGTCCATGCGATCATGGGTCCGAACGGCTCGGGCAAATCGACCTTGTCTAAGGTGCTTGCCGGCCATCCGAGCTACGGCGTCATCTCCGGGGAGGTGCTTTACGAAGGCAAGAATCTGCTCGAACTCGAACCCGACGAACGTGCCCGCGAAGGCGTGTTTATGGCGTTTCAGTATCCGGTCGAGGTTCCGGGAGTGTCAAATTCGCAGTTTTTGCGGCTCGCCTATAACCAGAAAGCTTTGCACTACGGACTCGAAGAACTCGACCCGCTCGAATTTAACGACTACCTAAAAGAAAAGGCAAAGATCGTCGATATGGACCCGCAGTTTTTTAAGCGTTCGGTCAACGAAGGCTTTTCGGGCGGCGAGAAAAAGCGTAACGAGATATTGCAGATGGCGGTGCTTGAGCCAAAGCTTGCGATCCTCGACGAGACCGATTCGGGGCTCGACATCGACGCGCTTCGCATCGTCGCCGAGGGCGTCAACAAGCTCCGCTCGCCCGACAACGCGATCATCCTTGTCACACATTATCAGCGGCTGCTCAATTTTATCGTGCCCGATATGGTCCACGTGCTGGCCAATGGCCGCATCGTCAAAGAGGGCGGTAAAGAACTGGCGCTCGAACTCGAAGAAAAAGGCTATGACTGGGTCAAGGGGGCCGCGAACGCGAATTAACTGATGACCTCATCGACAGCAACAACGCAGACCGTGTTTGCGGAACAATTTAGAGAATTTATCAAGGGCGAGACGAATGACGCCGTCCGCGCCTTGCGCGAACAGGCGTTCGCGTCGTTTACCAAAGCGGGATTTCCAACGCCTAAGAATGAGGATTGGAAATATACTAACGTCGCTTCGTTCGTCGGTGGTCAGTGGTCAGTGGCCGGTGGTCAGAGTGATGAAATTGCAGCAGGTGATGTGGAAATTGCCGAACGCTTTGCGATTGACCGAAATGGCTTTGCCGCATTGAATCTCGCGTTTGGCGAGATCAAGGTGATCCGCATTGCAAAAAATACGAGCATAGCCGAGCCGTTCGAGCTTAATTTTGCAGCAGCGGAGAACACTGCGATCTTTCCACACGTACTTGTAATTGCGGAGACTGGTAGCAAGGCGACGATCATCGAGAGTTACGCCTCGACCGCAAAAAGCTTTACTAACGCGGCGGTACAGGTCATTGTCGAGGATAATGCAAGCGTGACGCATTATCGCGTTCAAAAAGACGGGCCTGAGGCTTTTAATATCGGCACCACCGAGGTTTCGCTCGGACGCGACAGCCGTTACGATTCGACGAATATCAATCTCGGAGCGGCGATCTCGCGGCACGACATTGACCTAAAATTTACCGCCGAGGGCGGCGAGGCTTGGGTTGACGGGTTGTATATGCTGGGCGGCCGCCAGCACAGCGACACGCATAGTGTGATCGACCACACTGTGCCAAATTGCGTTTCGCATCAAACTTATAAGGGTGTGCTCAATGACCACTCGCGCGGCGTTTTTAACGGCAAGGTTTTTGTCCGCGAAAATGCTCACGGCACCGACGCTCAGCAGTCAAACAAGAATCTGCTGCTATCAAACGATGCCCGCGTCGATACCAAACCGCAGCTCGAGATATTTAACGATGACGTTAAATGCTCGCACGGTGCGACGGTCGGACAGCTTGAGGAAGAGGAGCTTTTTTATTTGCTGACACGCGGATTGCCCGATGGGCTGGCACGAAATCTGCTGACATACGGATTTGCCGAGGCAATTATCCGCAAGATCGGCATCGAATCTATTAAGGCCGACCTGGATGCGGCCGTTTTGAACAGGTTGAACGTAAAATTGGAAGTATAAATTTATGAGGATCAGAACACAGCTAATTATTGAAGACGAGATCATGCAAAAGATCGACGAGATCGCCGGTGAAAAACACCTACGAGCCAAAGTCGTCGAGGCCGCCCTGCGTGAATACATCGCCCGCGAAGAGCTTAAGCCAAAGGCAAAGGTTGCCGCAACGCTAAAAACACCGGCCAAAAAGCATTAACATGACCGCAGTAAAACCAGTGAGCAATTGGGACGTAGAAAAGATCCGAAAAGATTTTCCGGTACTGTCGCAGACAGTGAACGGCAAGCCCTTGGTGTATCTCGACAACGGTGCTTCGTCGCAGGTGCCGCAATCGGTGATCGACCGCACGTCAAAATATCTCGCGGAGGAACATTCAAACATTCATCGCGGCGTGCATTATCTGTCACAGCACGCGACGACCGCGTACGAAGCGGCCCGCGAAAAGGTCAAGCGTTTTATCAACGCGCCTGACGTCAAAGAGTGCATCTTTGTTCGCGGCACGACCGAGGGCATCAATCTGGTCGCGCATTCGTACGGGCGAAAGTTTATTAACGAAGGCGATGAGATATTGGTGAGCCAGATGGAGCACCACTCGAACATCATCCCGTGGCAGATGATCGCTGAGGAGCGTGGAGCTAAGGTCATCATGATACCGATGAACGAGCGTGGCGAACTGATCATCGACGAGTACGAAAATCTACTCAGCGAACGCACCAAAATGGTCGCGGTGACGCATGTTTCGAACAGTCTCGGCACGGTCAATCCGGTCAAGGAAATGATCGCAACGGCCCATAAATACGGCGTCCCGGTCTGTGTGGACGCGGCCCAGAGTGTGCCTCATTTCCCGGTCGATGTGCAGGATCTGGATGCGGATTTCTTTGTCTTTTCGGGACACAAGATGTTTGGCCCGACGGGCAGCGGCGTTGTTTACGGCAAGCGAAAATGGCTCGACGAGATGCCGCCGTATCAGACCGGCGGCGGGATGATCCGCACCGTGTCGTTCGAAAAAACGACGTTCGCCCCGATCCCCGACAAATTCGAAGCCGGCACTCCGGCCATCGCGGCGGGCATCGGTCTGGGGGCCGCGATCGACTATATCAACGCGATCGATTTTGAGGCCGCCGCCGCTTACGAGCACGAGCTGCTCGAATACGCCACCGAACGCCTGTCTGACATCCCCGAGGTCAAGATCATCGGCACCGCAGCCGAAAAAGCCTCGGTGCTATCGTTCACGATCGAAGGCATCCACCCGCACGATATCGGCACAATACTCGACCAACAAGGCATCGCCGTCCGCGCCGGCCACCACTGCGCACAACCCGTGATGGAGTTTTTTGACGTGCCCGCAACCGCGAGAGCAAGCTTTGCGTTTTACAATACCCGCGAAGAGGTAGATAAATTGGCGGATGCGGTGCAGAAAGTTATTGAGGTTTTTGCTTAAGGCAGAAGCACGACTGTTAAGGAGTGTGCATTTCAAATGATCGACACCCTCAAGGAACTATTCGACCGTGATCTCAAAAAGCTCAGAAGCGAGATCGAACAATATCGGGACGAAGCCAACTTATGGCGCGTCGATGGCGAGATACCAAATTCCGGCGGCAATCTTGCATTGCATCTCGTCGGCAATCTAAAGCATTTTATCGGTACTGTGTTGGGCGGTTCGGGTTATGTGCGTGAGCGTGATCGGGAGTTTTCGACGAAGGGCACGCCGCGAACCGAGCTGCTGCAAATGATCGACGAGACGATGGCCGATGTCGCGGCGGGGCTTGATAAAGTGACGGCAGAGCAGCTTGAGGCCGAGTACCCGATCGCGGTTTTCGCCGACCGCACCGAGCCCATGACGACCGGGTGGTTTTTGGTGCATCTTGCAACGCACCTCGGTTATCATCTCGGCCAGATCAATTACCATCGGCGTTTGCTGGATAAATAAATAGATACGATGTCAGAACTAAGCGACCTTTATCAGGAAGTGATCCTGGAACACAACAAAAACCCGCGAAACTTTCGCGAGATATCGGATGCCGACCAATACGCGGACGGTAAAAATCCGCTCTGCGGCGATGCCCTGCGCGTTTATGTGGCGATGGACGGCGACCAGATCGCCGACGTTGCATTTAAGGGCTCGGGCTGTGCGATCTCAAAAGCTTCGGCGTCGATGATGACCCAGGCCGTCAAAGGCAAAACCCGCGAAGAGGCCGAGGCGATATTTGGCGAGTTTCACAAAATGGTAACTGGCGAACTCGACATCGAGACGGATGATAACGATCTCGGTAAATTGCGTATCTTTTCAGGCGTTTTAGAGTTTCCCGCCCGCGTCAAATGTGCGTCGCTTAGTTGGCACACGCTCAATGCCGCCCTCCACGGCGAAGATGTGGTGTCGACAGAATAGATGAAACGGGATATCGAAACTCGCGCGGATATCGAGCGTCTGCTCACTGATTTTTATAGCATCGCAATGACCGACAGCCAGATCGGCCATCATTTTCGCGGACTCAACCTCGAACATCATCTGCCGATGATCGCCAATTTTTGGGAAAAGATCCTGTTTGGCGCCCCCGTCTATTACAACAATCCGCTCTCTTTTCATCAGGTGCTCCACGCCCATTCACCGCTCCTGCCCGAACATTTTGCACACTGGGTCGCGATATTTACCGCAACCGTTGACCGCCTATTTGCGGGTGAGACAGCCGATCTAGCTAAGACACGTGCGCAAGCTGTCGCCAACGTGCTCGACCAAAAACTCAACGGCGGTGTAAAGATCGAAAAACGAGCCCGTTGAGATTTCAGGCATATCTTTGAACCTTACTGCATCTAACGTTTGAGTTTATGTTAGCCTCCAAACGATATTTTCTTGTCCTATTGCTCTTAGTATTTTCGGCCATGCCCGTACTGGCCGATCATTCGCAGGCGGAGTTTGACCAGCAAGCCCAAGCGTTAAGAACAAAGTTAAAAGGCCGTGGATTTACCGTCATTGTCGAACGGCCGTTTATCGTCATCGGCGACAATGAGGCATCTCGCGTCACACAATGGGCCGAGGGTGTTGTTCGCGGGACGGTCACGCGGTTAAAGCAGGATTATTTTGCGAAGGACCCGGAAAACATCCTTGAGATTTGGCTGTTTAAGGACGAAACCTCATACCGCAAACACGCTAAAGAATTTTTTAACGACACGCCCGACACGCCATACGGTTATTATTCACCCTCGAAAAAAGCACTGATAATGAACATCGCAACCGGTGGCGGGACGCTCGTCCACGAGATCGTCCATCCGTTCGTAGAGGCAAATTTCCCCGACGCTCCGGCGTGGTTCAACGAAGGCCTTGGCTCGCTCTACGAGCAATCCGGCACGGTCGACGGCCATATTTACGGCTATACAAATTGGCGGCTTGCTGGATTGCAACGTGGCATCGAAAAGAAGATCGTACCGACTTTCAAAGCCCTTACATCAATGTCTGACTCTACTTTCTACAATGAAGACACCGGCACCAACTACGCCCAGGCTCGCTATCTTTGTTACTATCTGCAAGAAAAAGGCTTGCTTCGCAAGTTTTATAAAGAGTTTGTCGCAAACCAAAAGACCGACCCGACGGGATATCAAACTTTGCAAAAAGTCCTCGGGACCCGCAACATGACGGCGTTTCAGCGCAAGTGGGAATCGTTTGTGATGGGCCTTACTTTTTAGATCTGACCTCTGCCATTATCTCTTCGACGAGCGGAACGAGCTCCGATGCGGCACGTTCATTCAAAAATTGTGCACGTGTGCGGCGGGCAAGTACGTCCTCATGGAACATCGCCATCTCATCACGAATCGCCCTGACCACATCGTCTCGCGTGTATGGCAGATCGGGATGGAGCCGCTCACCGCCGGTCGTTTTTGGTGGGTCGATAGTCAGCGTTTCGGTTACGCATTTACCGGCATTGAGACCGCCGATTTTAGCGGCGGCGTCAACCGCATCCTCTGCCATTCGCCGATACGTCGTCCACTTGCCGCCCGTTATCGTTATCAGGCCGACGCCATCCACAAACAGTTCGTGGCTTCGTGAGAGCTTTGCCGTATTCGCCGCACCGCCGCTGCTGATGAGCGGACGCACGCCTGCAAATCTGCTCAAAATGTCATCACGTGTCGGCTTTTCGGCAAGATACGCCCCCGCGGTTTCAAGCAAAAAATCGATCTCTTCTTCGCTAACGACATCTCCAAGAGCTGCGGTCTCGCACGGCACATCGGTCGTGCCTACCAGTACGTGTCCGAGCCACGGGATGCAAAACAGCACGCGGCCGTCGCTTGTTTTGGGTATCATCAGCGCCGCGTTGCCGGGCAGGAACCGTGCATCGAGCACAATGTGTGAGCCCCGTGCAAATGTAATAACGGGACGGACTGAATCGTCCGACATCTTTCGAACTGGGTCGCAATATGCACCGGTTGCGTTGATCACGGATTTAGCTTGGACAGTAAATTTCCCGCCGGCCAAAACGTCTTCGAACTCGACGCCGTTGACCTTGCCATCCGTATCCTTTGTGATCGACCGGACAGCTGTGTAGTTGAGCAGAACGCTTCCTCGTTCGCTCGCCGTCACCGCCATATCGATCAGCAGTCGCGTGTCGTCAAACTGCCCGTCGGTGTACAAAACACCGCCAGTGAGGCTGTTTTTACTGACATTTGGCAGCATTTGCGACGTCTGGTCCGGCGACAAGATTCTCGATCTACCGAGACTGTATTTGCCCGCAAGCATGTCATAGATCTTGAGACCGACGCCGTAAAAGAGCTTTTGCCATAAGCTGTAACACGGCACGATAAATTCCTGACGATGCACCACATGAGGCGCGTTTTTCAGCAATATTCCGCGCTCCCGCAATGCCTCACGCACCAATGAAATATTGCCCTGCCGCAGATAGCGGACGCCGCCGTGGACGAGCTTGGTCGAGCGGCTCGACGTACCGCTGCCAAAGTCGTGCTGTTCGAGCAGCAACACATCCAGCCCGCGTGATGCGGCATCGAGCGCACTTCCCATCCCGGTCGCACCGCCGCCTATGACGACGATATCCCAGGGCTGTGTCCGCTCACGAACGCGTGTTAAAATCTTGCTGCGATCCATTAAAGTAGTTAAATTTTCATTCATCGGGGACGAGTTGGCAAAATGAACGAACCAAACTTTGAGCAGCCCGGTCTTTTTGAAAAGACGCCCGTTATACTTTGCCTTGTTGTTTTTGCCGTCTCTGCGGCACTCCTCGTGTGGCAAGGCCGCGTATGGTGGTGTCAGGCTGGCGATATGGTTCCATGGTCCTGGGATATCTGGACAACGCACAATTCACAGCACGTCATCGACCCGTACCTGTTCACGCACGTTCTGCACGGGATATTAGAATTTTGGCTGATCGGTCTTTTATTCAAACGGATGCCGCTTGCGTGGAGATTGCTCATCGCCGTGGTGATCGAAGCTACGTGGGAAGTCGCCGAAAACTCAAGCTACATCATCGAACGCTATCGCACCGTGACGCTATCGCTCGATTATTTTGGAGATTCGATCATCAATTCGCTGACAGATATTGTCGCCTGTGCTACCGGTTTTACGATCGCCTACAAACTAAAATTTTGGAAGTCTCTCGCTCTATTCCTAGCGACCGAGGCGATCCTCATCCTCTGGATCCGCGACAGTCTGCTCATCAATATCGTAATGCTGCTCTACCCGATCGAGGCCATCAAGGCGTGGCAAATGGCGGGGCACTGATATGCCCACGAAATTAACAAAAAACACGAAAATAAGATTTTCCTATTTTCGTGTTTTTAGTGTGTTTCGTGGGTAAATTCTTATCGTTCGCCGCGAGCGGCTTCGACCGATGTTTCGAGATCGACGGCCAGTTTTCGCGAACCCGGCTGGTCAAATGTTTCGGTCCAGCGCAGAGCTTCGTCCAGGACACGCATCTGATACTCACGCCAATTGGGCTTTCCGGCGACCGAACCAAACTCGCCGTTGTAGTAAGCGGTTCGCGGCGGACGCACTTTGTCAGTCAGCTTTGCGTCGACCGATACGAGCATTGTCGGGATACCGGCCGCCTCGACACCGCGTGCAATGATGCCAAGTGTCTGATGGCAAAGCGGCGAGGCAGGGATGAACAAAGCGGCGTGGATATCGTACCTCGCAAGCCTGTCCGCGATCGCCGGGGCAAGCTCCGTTGCAACACGCTCGGCGTTTGGGATGTGGCTGCTGACGCTCCACCAGACGTTGTTGAGCCCGCCGATGACGCCGTTTGCCTCGTATTCGAGCAGACGATCGATTGGTATCTGAGCGTTTCGGTCGTCGGTGACGGCTTTCGCGTCATAGCCCTTAGCGGCGTAACGCAGGTCGCCCGCCTCAACCTCGACAGGTATTTCGCGATAGCTCAGATCGCCATCTTTTGATTCCAGGTCAAACGCATCCGTGCCGTCGATGTATGCACCGGCTGACGATACGAGAGCCAGATTTAGCATCGGCAAAGCACGGCGGACCGGCGTAAACGGCGAGTTGATATTCTCGACATACGGATAACCGCGAAGAGCCGCGTTAGAGCTCCACCGACCAAAACGCGATGCAAAGTCGTTCTTTTTTTCTATCAATTCCATAATTGTCAGGCCTTAAACTCTTTTGAAAAATCGTACGGATCGTCTGCGACCGTTTTCCCGGCAAACTTGCGGTTCGAGATGATAAAAAACGCGATCAGCCCCGCACCCATCGCCGCCATCAGCACCCAGATCGAATATTGGTGCAGCGTGTTGAACTGTATTCGCAAAGGGTCATCAACCGCGACCTCGTCGATCGGCCGCCCCATTTGTCCGCGAAGTGACGCCAGCCAAAACCCGATGACAAACTGCCCCACCGCACACGCCGCAGCAAGTAGCAGCAGTAAAAACCGCTCGACCCACAGCCAAAACGTGCTGATGCGGGCAGTCGCAACCAGCGACGTCAACAGCATAAAGAGTGCGATCCCGATGCCGCCGATATTGAGGATCATCAGGTTTCGGTTGACCACTGCTCCGGCTAGTTCACGCTCGGGCAGCACGGCAAATGCGGTTTGTGCAACGCCGATAAAAAACACGGCGGCACCAAGCCAGATAGCCAAGATCAGGAGCCGTATGTCCGAGAAAAACTTCATACAAAATGCCAAAAGCTAAGGTCTTATTATCTAGCTTTTCCGCTTAAAGGGCAAAAGGCAAGCCATCCCTTTGTCCGCCGTCCAAAATGAGGACACATCTGTGATAACCTTTCCTTTTACCACCTCCGATGTCCACTGACCTTACACAGATATATGATCGGCTATTTGCGTATTGCCAGCGCGAGGATTTTGCCGGTTACGACCCATTTGACGGGCTCAATAGTGTTTTGTTTCAGCTCACACCACTGAAATACATTCGGTTTACACGGCTCGCTTTGCTCCAAGCCGTTAAGCGTTCGCCGATTAACCTGCGTCCAATCTTAGGCGTGAAAAAGGGTGTAAATCCAAAAGGGCTGGCGCTGTTTGCCCTTGCCGAATTATCGCGTTACAGAGCCACAAAAGATGAAACTCACGCCGTCAATGCCAAGGGTCTGCTCGACCGTCTAATGAAAACCGCCATTCGCGGCAAGTCGGCTGACGGCAAACCGACGCTCGCTTTTGGCTACAATTTCGACTGGCAATCGCGCGCTTTTTTCGCGCCGCTCGGCACACCCGCGATCGTGCCGACGGCATTTGCTCAGCAGGCTTTTATCGAGGCGTATCAGCTCTTCGACGACAATAATTTCTTGTTTGCGGCGGACGAGATCTGCGAGTTTATTCTGACTGGACTAAACCGCTCAAATGAGACCGACGACGAAGTTTGTTTTAGCTACACGCCCGGCGACCACACGATCATTTTGAATGCGAACCTTTTGGCGGGTGAGTGTCTCGCTCGCGTCGGAACGGCAACCGGTAACGAAGAATATCTCAAAATGGCCGCAAAGACCGCCCGGTTTGTCATCCGCCGCCAAAATGCGAGCGGTGCGTGGGTCTATGGTGCGAGCGAGACGCACGGCTGGGTCGATAATTTTCACACCGCGTACGTTTTGCAATCGCTTTATAGAATTTCCGGCGAGGTCGAAGAGCTACGCTCTGAAACATTTGACGCGATCAACCTCGGCGGCGGTTATTGGTTTGCCAAGTTTTTTCTCGATGACGGCACGCCAAAATACTACGACAACGAAATCTATCCGGTCGATATCCATTCGGCGGCGGCAGCAATTGCCGCTATGTCCGAAATGCGGGCGATCGATGAACGAATGCTGCCGATGGCTCAAAAAACAGCCGAGTGGACGATTGAAAATATGCTCGATACGGACGGGTATTTTTATTACCAAAAGCGAAAAACAGGCATCGTAAAGACGCCATATATGCGTTGGGGGCAAGCGTGGATAGCGTATGCTCTCGCCCGTTTGATCGAGGCGAAAAGTTAACCGCATGGAAAATGAGATCAAAGATTTTTGGCAGATGCATCCGTGCGGGGCGGAGCTTGTCGGGGATCTCACAGAAGAAACGCGTGCGGAATACGAGAATTTTTTTACCCGTTACGATGCCTTTCGCTACGAAAAAGAGCCGCATATCCTGACAAACCTCGACCGCATCGATTTTGCCGGTAAACGTGTGCTAGAGATTGGACTCGGCCCGGGTGCGGACGCCGAACAGATCGTCCGACGCGGCGGGATCTATTCGGGAGCCGATTTGACCGACGAGTCGGTAAAGCGTGTAAAGATGCGTTTTTCGC
>JBEBGA010000034.1:0-13992 GCA_040081695.1 Pyrinomonadaceae bacterium | reverse complement strand
GAGTTCAAAAATGCGTCCTGTATGTTTTGGGCAGCCTGCTTTTCCATAACATCCTCGCTTTACTTAACTTGTGTCCCCGATTATATCAGATTCGTAATTTCAGACAAGCCTTTTACGTTGCTGCGTCGATATTGGCAAAAAGCGCCTCTTTAACCGCATCGTCATCGCCAAATCCGTCGAGCCATACAGCATCCGGCTCTTTGCGAAACCAAGTGAGCTGACGCTTGGCGTAATTACGAACGTCCTGTTTTGATTTTTCAATTGCCGAATCAAGATCCCGTTCGCCTCGCAAATACTCACAAACTCGTCGGTACGCATGAGCCCCGAGAGCGTTCGTATCATCTTTAACGCCGTCCGCGAGCAATTGTTTCACCTCATCGATAAGTCCGGCGGCAAAATGAGTTTCGGTACGGGCATTTATCTTTTTGTACAGCACATCGCGTGGCGGGTTTAAGACAAAGAGCTTGATGCGGCCGGCAAATTCAGGCGGCTCGGCACGATTTGGCTGTTCCGTAGAGAGCCGTTTCCCTGTCTGAAAAAACACCTCCAGCCCACGCATCGACCGTACATGATCTCGCTGAGGGATCTTTGCCGCCGCGTCAGCATCGACTCGTGTAAGCATTTTATGCAGATGCTCGGAGCCGTGACGCTGGCCGATAGCCCGCAGACGCGCCCGCAGATCGACGTCAGTTCGCGGCCCGTCAAACAACGGCTGCCGTAGCGAACGCAAATAAAACCCGGTCCCGCCGACCAGTATCGGCACCTTCCCTCGTGATTCGATCTCCGCGATCTTCTCCGCTGCATCACGAGCCCATTCACCAGCTGAATAGTTAACATTCGGATCGACATAGTCGATCAGATGGTGCGGCACACCGCGTTTTTCTTGCGTCGTAGGCTTTGCCGTCGCGATCTGTATGCCTTTGTATATCTGCACCGAATCGCAATTTATCACTTCGCCGCCGACCCTTAGAGCAAGCTCTACCCCAAGCGCCGTCTTGCCCGACGCCGTCGGTCCCATTATTGCGAAGATCGGAAGAATACCAGCCACAGATGGACTCAGATTAACACAGATAATTTGAAGATACTTTAATGATCTATAGGCGAAGTTTTATTTTGGTGTCGTTCTGTATATCATTTGAAACATCACAATTATTCTCGCTTTGGGTCAAACAAAATGAAAAAACTGATCGCACTCGTCACTCTGCTTTCGTTCAACATCGGTGTCTTTGCTCAGGGTTCGGACAACTACGTCCAGTATGTCAACCCGCTCATCGGTACCCAGAAGATGGGGCACACTTATCCGGGAGCGACGGTTCCATTTGGAAGCGTGCAGTTGTCGCCCGACACCGATCAACAGCCGCATAATATCGGCGGTAAGTATAACAAAGACACATATAAATACTGTGCCGGCTATCAGTACGATGACCGCGAGATCGTCGGGTTTTCGCACACACATTTTAGCGGAACGGGCCACTCTGATCTCGGCGACTTTCTTGTGATGCCGACAGTAGGGCCTTTGCAGCTTGAACCAGGAAAGAAGGGCGATCCGAAAAGCGGCTTTCGCTCTGCGTTTTCGCACGAAGATGAGATCGCCGAGCCCGGATACTACAGGGCACTGCTAGCTGACGACAACATCGTTGCCGAGATGACGGCGACGACTCGTGTCGGGTTTCATCAGTACACTTTTCCGGCGGGGCTTAAGGGTGACGACGGCCACATCGTTCTTGATCTGATGCACGGTATCTACGATTACGCTGACAAGAACGTCTGGACGTTTGCCCGCGTCGAGGGCGACCGGCGGATTGTCGGCTATCGACAGACCAATGGCTGGGCACGGACGCGGACCGTTTATTTCGCAATGGAATTTTCAAAGCCCTTCACGTCATACGGTTATAAAGAATTTGGCAAGCAGGATTACAAAGGCTTTTGGCGTAAATTTGACCAAACCAAAAACTTCCCTGAAATGGCCGGTAAGCAGCTGCGTGCGCATTTTGATTTCAAGACAACGCCCTACGAGAAGGTAAAGGTCAAGTTTGCGATCTCGCCCGTTTCGACCGAAGGTGCGGTCGCGAATATGCAGGACGAGATCCCGCATTGGGATTTTGAACGCACAAAACGCGAGGCTCAGGCTTCGTGGAACAAGGAGCTAAGCAAGATCGCCGTCACGACGCTGGACAAAGGCGAGATGACCAATTTTTACACGGCAATGTATCACGCGTTTCTCGCACCTACTGTCTACATGGACGCTGACGGCCGGTACAAAGGAATTGATCAGAACGTGCACACCGCTCAGAGTCCCGGCTTTAGCCGGCAGCCGCCTAAAGGCGGTACTCCAAACTTCACGAATTACACGACCTTTTCGCTCTGGGATACCTACCGAGCGCTTCATCCGTTTCTCAATATTATCCAGCCAGCACGCAACCGCGACATGATCCGTTCGATGCAGGCACATTACGACCAAAGCGTGCACAAAATGCTGCCGGTCTGGTCGCATTACGCCAACGAGAACTGGTGCATGATCGGCTATCACAGCGTTTCGGTCATCGCTGACGCGATCGTGAGCGGCAATCTCGCGGGCCCGGAAGCGATGCGTGCGCTTGAGGCCTCCGTACAAACGGCAAAAACACGTTATTACGACGGGCTCGAATATTACATCGACCGCGGCTACGTGCCGGAGGACAAAAACTCGTCATCCGTTTCTAAAACTCTCGAGTATGCCTACGACGATTGGGCGATCGCTCAAGCCGCCAAGAAACTAAAGCGCGAAGACATCTACGACTATTTCATGGAGCGGGCGGACAACTGGCGCAACGTCTATGACGCTAAAAGCGGCTTTATGCGGCCAAAGATGAGCGACGGTAAATTTCGCGAAAAATTTGACGTGCTATCGACCCATGACCAAGGCTTTATCGAGGGCAACGCATGGAATTACAGCCTTTATGTGCCACAGGAGCCATCGCAATTGATCGAGGTCATGGGCGGTAAAGCTAAATTTACAAAATACCTCGATACGCTATTCACGATGGATCTGCCCGACAAATATTTTGCTGAAACCGAAGATGTTACTCGCGAGGGCATCATCGGCGGCTACGTCCACGGCAACGAGCCCGCCCATCACGCGGCCTATCTCTACAACTGGACCGACGAACCCTGGAAGACGCAGGAACGCGTTCGAATGATCCTCAAACATCAATATAAACCGACGCCCGACGGCCTCGGCGGTAACGACGACTGCGGACAAATGTCGGCTTGGTATTTATTCTCCGCGCTTGGCTTTTACCCGGTTGCACCGGGCTCCGGGCAGTATTCACTCGGCAGCCCGGTTGTTAAGACTGCTGTAATTAGCTTAGAGAATGGCAAAAAACTAGCTATCGAAGCCCGCAACCAAAGCGACAAAAATATCTATGTTGATAGTGTTTCGCTTAACGGGCGCAAGATAGACCGCAAGCATCTGACCTTTGCTGAAATCAACGGCGGCGGTAAACTTATATTTAATATGTCGGACAAACCATCAGTTTAGGGAGAAAATAAAATGTTAAGAAAAGCATCGGCCGAATGGAACGGTAGCATTAAAGACGGTAGCGGCAAGATCTCGACCGACAGCGGCGTGCTGTCAGACACACAGTATTCGTTCAGCACACGTTTTGAAGACGGCATCGGCACAAATCCTGAAGAATTGATCGCGGCGGCTCACGCAGGCTGTTTCTCGATGGCGTTATCGGGCCAGCTTGGGGCAGCGGGTTTTACCGCAGACAACATCAATACGACTGCGGCCGTTCGCCTCGAAAAACTCGAGGACGGCTTTGCCATCACAAAGGTGCATCTCGAAGTGACGGCAAAGATCCCCGGAGCGACCGACGACGATTTTCAAACCTGCGCCGCTAATGCCAAAGCCGGCTGTCCGATCTCAAAGCTCCTCAAGGCCGAGATCACGATGGACGCAAGACTCGAGAGCTAAAATACATACATTCGCAATAAGACAAAGGCCAGCATCAACGCGAGCAATATCGCCCCTCCGGTGATCTGGCCTTTTGAAAATCTCATCCTGCTATTTTACATTGCTCTTGTATTACCAGCGAAACTGGCATAAAATTACCGCAAAATCACCTATTGGATAGCCGACCATTAACAAACCTGGTTTGAGGCGCTCTCTTCGGCAACGAGGTAAGCGTGCGTATCGGGGCGTGTCCCGGTCTCAGGAGGATGTAATGCGAAGACATATCTGTTTTTTTGCGGTGACATTGGCATTATTTGTTGCTTTTGCGACCCCTGCCGGAGCGCAAAAAGAATACACGCTGCGCATCGACGTGCGGGCCGCTGATGGCGGATCGGTTGCGGGCACAAACGTAACCATTTGGGGCCAGGTCGAGGGCAGCCAGATCTTCGATGTGCGGGCTCCATCCGTTCTCGACCGTGGCCAATACGGTGCAATTTTCACGCTCGACCAGATGGGATTTGGTTTAGTATTTCTTGCCCCCGGAACCTACAAAGTATCGGTCAAAAATAAATTCTATAAGCCTAAGGAGATCTATATTTCGATCCCGGGACAGGGTCAGGAAGGCCAGATGAACCACGGTGCCGTCGTCACGCTCGAAAAGGACACGGCCGTGATCTCCCGCACACTAACCGTAACCGTTCTGGGTGAAAAATTTGAGGGCGGCAGGAGCGTTACGGTTCCGCTGTCTAATGCCCGCGTCCAAGTCTCAAGTCAAGAGTCAGAAGACGGGGCAGTCCAGCGCAGTGGCTCAAACGGTGTATATACATTCAACGAGCCTTTTGTCATCGGAACAGAGGTGCAGATCAGCGTCTCAGCCGACGGCTGGGAGCCGCGTGACGCAAAGCTGATCGTTGGATCCTGGCAACAGATCGATCCCAATGACCGGCGAACGACAACCTCGGACCAGATCACCGTCAAGCTCCGCCAAAAGCTGAAGGTCGAAGAGTTTAGCTTGATCGTCGAGGTTGTTGATTCCAAAACGGGCAAACCGGTTCCCGGGGCGTCCGTCGATTTCGAGATGATCGAGCTCGGAGCGGCGTGGAAAACCGTCACGACGAACCTTCAGGGACGGACCCAACCCGTCGAGATCCCGGCGGTAAAGGCTACGCAAAAACATGCGGAGTTTCGCGTCAAGGTAAAAGCCAACGGATATAAGGAAAAATGGAGCGACATCCCCTATGATCTGCCTCTGTTCGGCGAGGCCCGGAGCAGCTATGTTGTTCATCTCGAACCAAACCCGAAAGCCAACGATACTCAAAACCAAGGTCAGGGGCAAAATCCGTATAACCTCCCGCCGCAGTTCAAAAACCGCACGGTCATACGGGTCGAGCCGCTCGATCCCGTGCTTGAATGCTGGGCGGCGGGAGCAGATAAGCCATGTGATCAGCCAAATCTAGAAGTCCAGATCATCGTTTATCATTTTGCCGGCGGCGGCAACTATTGGGATCGGCGAGATTACGACGCGAAGCGAAAACAGATGGCCGATGCCGGTATGGTCTTTCGCTGGGCATGCGGTAAATCGCTGTGGCGTAACGGCCGCTGCGGGTAGAACGCAAGCTACTTCGCGTCAAAAAGCTGAACGGGGTTGATCTTGAATTGCAGCATCTTAGCGGTGTCACGGCCGCCATCGCCGCCTTTTCGCTGCACTGAGACGCGGCCGATCTTTAGATTGCCGGTGCGGGTAAATTCGACCTTGCCCTCACTAAAATGCTTGATCGTATCGGCTGACGAGCGGATCACCCAACGCGTGTTCTCGGTCGCTTTGAACGCAACCATCACCCAGCCCGCCGCGTGAACGCCGTCGCCGGCAAACAGGTCGGACACGATCTCGTCTTTGTTTGCGGTGAAAAAATCGAGAACAGCTTTCTGCGTATCCGCATCAAGCTCATTTAGATACATCCGCTTAGCATCCCGGCCTGCTTTTGTTGGCGGCACCTCGCCAACGAATAGCTTTAATGCATCCTGCACAATCGACGGCATTTTCCACATCTTGGCATACGTCGCGAGCCAACGTTTGTCGATCTGGTTAAAGCCGGTTTGGTTTGAGACGAGCTTGATCGAGATGCCTTCTTTCCGCTCACCGCTCTTTGTTTTGACACGAACCTCCACATCGGCTTTTTCACCATGGGGTTTTGCAGCCACAACTGATTCGATCTCAGCGACCTTGTAGTTCATTGCCGAGAGCCACGCCTGAGCGTCCTTGTCCTCACGCCAGTTGTTAAACTTATTGCGGATCTCGTCTTCGTTCTTAAAGCCGTCTTTCGCGGTCTGCGAACCTTTCTCGACCTTTGCCGCCTTAGGAGCCTGTGCGAGCACAAAACCGCTCAATGAAAACATGAGTAGCAATACAAGCAAGATTTTTGAGTTGCTCAGCATCGCCGCCAATAGTAACATACCTGCCACATCGGAGATAACATTATGCAAACCGCCGCACTGATCGTTACGGGCATCGTTGCCGCACTTCACCTTTATTTTTTGGTACTGGAGATGTTTTTGTGGGACAAGGCTCCGGGCTTTCGCGCCTTTGGCCACACGCCTGAGCAGGCCGCGGCGACCAAAACGCTTGCGAAGAATCAGGGCCTTTATAACGGCTTTCTCGCCGCAGGCTTGATCTGGGGCATCTGCTCGATGTGCCGCGAATGGCATCACGGCTTTCACATCCTGATCTTTTTCTTAACGTGCGTGATCGTTGCGGGCATTTTCGGTGCGGTGACGGCGAACAAGAAAATATTCTTTGTTCAGTCACTACCCGCGATCATCGCTCTGGTATTATTGCACTTGCGTTAAATACCATGAGTAAGATCGGGCTGGCCGCAAAAATATTATTTGGCTTGTTTTTCGTCGCCGCCGGCGTCA
The DNA here is from genome assembly GCA_040081695.1 of Pyrinomonadaceae bacterium. Classification (GTDB taxonomy): domain Bacteria; phylum Acidobacteriota; class Blastocatellia; order Pyrinomonadales; family Pyrinomonadaceae; genus OLB17. The sequence goes on along the minus strand of JBEBGA010000034.1, from coordinate 7,139 downwards.
ATCATTTTATCAACCCCGCGTTTTACGAGAATATTATGCCGCCGTATCTGCCGTGGCACTATGCTCTGGTAATAATTAGTGGGGTTGCGGAGGTTGTGCTTGGTATCGGGCTATTAATACCCAAGATGAGCCGGTATGCCGCATGGGGGCTGATCCTTTTGCTGATCGCCATCTTCCCCGCGAATATCCACATGGCGACACATCCCGAGCTATATCCGAATATCCCGCCGTTCGCCCTTTGGCTCAGGCTGCCGCTACAAGTTTTGTTAATTCTGTGGGCCTATTGGTACACGCTCAGGTCCAATCGGATCTACGAATCATTTCGTCGCTAGTAACGGTTTAGTTACATCGACTCTGGTATAGTGACTCCCGGAAAGAAATATGTTCACGTCGATATGGAAACTTTCAGGCCTGACCGGAAGCGAATACGGGCATCTCGAATTAAAGGCGGGACGCCTGATATATACGCCAACCGAGGGCGTTGGATTTGACGTGCCGCTCACGCAGGTTCAGGAGATAAATTTTCCTTGGCATTATTTAGGCGGCGGGTTTAAGATGCGGATCGGCAGTGAAAAATACCGCTTTTCGTTTATCGAGCCACACAACGATTATGCTGATATTAGTGAGGCACGGGCAAAGGGCAAGGCGTGGAAAAAAGCCTTGCTCGGATAACCAGGCTCCGTTTAGTAAGCCTTGGTCACATCAACTCCCGTGTAGTAGTGCCGGATGATCTCGTCAAATTTTACGCCCATTTTAGCTAGGCCAAATGCACCGTATTGGCACATTCCGACACCGTGTCCCCAGCCCCGGCCGGTGAAAGTGTAGCCCGTCACGGTCGATCCCGAATAGCGTTTATTCATCACAAAAAGCTGCTCCGGTAAACGCAATGCCGAGCGTATCTTGCCGCCTTTGAGTGTCTTGACGCCGTTCGAACCTATGATCTCGAGCTCGATCGGGCGGCGTGAATAGCCGACCTTTTTGATGTTGACGTCATACAGCGTGCCGATGCCGCGAACGAATCGTGACAGCCGCGACTGGACCTCACCCGCAGACGCCGATTTGTTCCAAAACACCCACGGCGACATATTTTCAGCCGTCGTCGGCGTGTCGGTTGGTTTGATCTCAAGATATTTCACGGCCCCCACGGCATCGAGCTGATAGTTCACCTGTTCGCCGCCGACGAGTGCCGCTTCGCGGACCGGATACATATTATTGCCAAACTCACGAAACAGAAATACGTCTGGCCGGACAACGACCTGCCGCTCGCCCTTGCCGCTTTTTAGGACTAACTTACCGTCGACCGTCGGCTTGGCAGTGCCGCTGAGCATCTCGGGCATCCATTTTTTCTTTTGGTATATTTCCGTGATGAGGCGCAGCATTTTGGCACGAGAAAACGGCCGGTTTGGCTTTAGCGTCAGATCGGGGTGGATCGTAAAATATCCGTCCCTGAGCAGCAGAGCGACCTCAGCACGGCGGTCTTTTGGTATCTCGCCAGCATCGTCAAACGATAGCTGATAATTGATATCCGATTCGGTCAGCATCGTGTCCGCATAGCCCGGAGCGTAAATAAATCCGGCGATAAGACGTGCAAGCTCGGTCGGTCGCGCCGAATCACGGTTGATCGCTGGCGACGGTTTGCCAAAACGTCCGGCAAGTTGCGTCAGCCAGTTCTGCACTTCGTTCTCGTGCGGCACGTCTTCAAACCACTCATCGGTCATCTGCGTCGCCGAAAGAAAAAAGCCGTTTGACGCAAACAGCGACATCTGACGTGCAAGCTCAAGATTGGCTTCGTCGCGAAGCTTTGCCGGTTGACGCGTTGTTTTAATGAGAAAAGGTTCGAAATGACGATGCCCTTCGAGTGAGCATTCGACGCCTTTCAGGTACGGCTCGCCTTTGTCAAATATATTGCCGCCGTCCTCAGTCCGACCCCCGCAAGTTGATGTGTAATACGCATTAATCGGCTTGCCCTGATACGTCGCGACCAGCCCGCGTGTCTGCTGCACCGCCATCGTGCCCATCTTGGTCTCGATCGAAACCCCGGAATAAACCTGCGACCAAACAGTCGGCACCATGTCAAAGCCTTGCTTGCCGTATGCTCCGATATTCGCGATCGCATATGTGCGGGCGGCGACGGCCTGTGCTTTTTGCGCTTCGAGCTGCGGCAAACCTAACTCTGCCGGCACGACGCCGAGCAGGTAATCTTCGATCGGGACGACATTGACGACCGTGAGCGAACCACGGGCATTTACAAACACCTCGATCTTGCCGCGATATGCTTTGCCGTTGAGCCTGACAGGGTTTGCACGCTCATTGACCGAACCAAAAGCGACTGATTTTAACGACGAATAGCTTGCCGACGGAGCGTTAACGATGACCTCACGCAGATTTGGATCGACGGGGCCCGAGACATTTGGCTGCGAAGAACCGGTCGTCTTTATCAGACTGCGAACCTCGCTCTTACCGGCGGTCTTTAGCTGCTGCGATAATGCGACCGCGTCGGGCGAGACGACCGTTTTCTTTTCCGTCACGATCACGGCGTCGTCAAAATCCTTTTCCGCCAGCTTTGCCTTTAGCTCGTCCGCATCAATGCTCGTTTCCTTTACCGAACCGACCCAAACTTTCCACAGATTGGTCGCAGGGTCGAGACTCGCGAGCGCAGTCTCGCCCGTTGCGTCGCGTATGTCTTTTGCGAGAGCCGCCGCGTCAGCCTGTGTCGGCAGGTTTTGAAATTCGATTCGATAATTTTCGATCTCAGGCGGACGATACGCTCTGGCCGAAACCGTCACGCGTGTCGATGCCAGCAAACGTGAAGGCTCATCCGGGCTAACCGCAACGAGCGAAGAGTCGTTAGTAGTGATCGTCGCCGAGCTGGCATTTGTCGAGAGACCGATGCGGATGAACGGCTCGGACGCGAGCCGATAAAACTCATATTCGTTGTTTGCACGCGTGGATGCGGTCGGGAGACAAAAAATAGCGATGACGAATAACAAACTTCGGATATTCATATTTCGATTTTAGCAGACCTAGGGAAGTTATTTTTCTAACGCGTTAAAGATGAACGGAAACGTACCCCACGACTGTCCGCGATGCTGTGGACGAAAGGCAAAAAGTACGATCTTGCCTTTGCCATAGCTCGCCTCGGCGAGTGCGGTTTTGCCGTTGAGAAACTTTTCGCCGAGCATCCAGCCGGAAAGCAGCGCGTCTTTGCTGGCGTATTCGGCGATGGATCTGACGCGTTTGTCATCAATGATCTCAAAAGCCGAACTTGTCGAAAAATAGGCAGCCGTTACGTCACGAAGCCCGCGCCCCAACGGCAGTTTTGTATCAACGTCGAGACTGACGATCGAACCGGGATTGTAAAACTCGCTGCGTTTTAATCCGGCGAGAATATTTTTCATCGGCAGGTTAAACCGTTTGATGACCATCTCACACGAGTCGTCAAAACAAATCAGCTTGCCGCCGTTCTCGACAAATTTCTTGAGATTTTCGACGCCCGCCGTACCAATACCGCCGGTATATTCGACCGGATAACGCTCTGCGTTGAGTCCGTTGACAATGGTGTTTTCGCTGTCGGCGGGCAAGATGATCGCGTCTAGGTCTAGAATGCCGGACTTGATATCGGCGTCCGATACGGATCGAAACGGTATCTGGAACGTATCGAGCACGAGCCGCGTCCAGCCCTCGTCCATCGAGCCGGTAAAGCCTTTGTACAGCCCTATTTTTGGCGATGTTTTCAGCGGATTTGGCTTTTTGGCGAACGAGCCGCCGCTTGGAGCTAGGTTCATTACCGCTCGGGCTTGGTCTAGATTTTCTATCCGCTTTATCGTTGGGGCGTCGCGGTCGATGTCGCGTATCTGCCATGCAGCATCGTACTCGATGCCCATCTGCATCGGCAACGTCCAACCGGCAACGTCGTACGGCACCTCGGCGTCGCCGTTTGGCAGCAAACGCTGCGGATAGACCTGCCGCTCAAATAAACTCAGTACATTGCTCCGCTGCGGCTGATTTACATAGACTAAAAAACTCCCGTGCGGCATCTCGTGAAACTCGGCAGTCGGCGTCATCTTGACCCACAGCTCTTTGGTCATGTGATGGACCTCCATCCCCTGCTCCATCAGGATCTCGAGGAACCGCGAGATAGTCTCAGCATTTGGCTGGCCGGCGGTGACGATAAAAGCATGCGGCTCATCGGTCTTGCGAATCGTGTTCCCTCGACCGTACTCGTAAAAATTACGCAGGTAACGCGGGCGAAACTTTGCCGCCATCGAGAGCAAAGCCCGCGATGCCGTCATCTCTAACGCGGCAATATCTGCGGGCCGCCACAGTCCCCCTTCCCACGTGTCGGGGAAATTTGTTGCGGTTTCAAGTAGATTCTGCAGGCCTCGTGTCCGGCTCCGGGCGAGGTCTTCTTTTTTGACGGTGACCGGCGACATCAGATTGGCGCTCGCCGCTTCGGACAAGATGCCTATCGAATTGTGATAGTACGGTGCCGAGCGAAATCCGCCGTGCCACCAAGTGTCGTAAGCCGAATTTGTCGCCACGCCCGCCACACCCTTTGCCTGTAGATCGGCAGCCATCTTGTAACCGACCAACCCGACCTCGCGCAGCAGCGACGGCGGAATACGCGGATTTGGCGGGTCAAAGAACGGCGGTATAGTCAACCGCGACGCATTTTGCCCCTGTTGATGCACGTCGTAAACAAACTGCGGATACCACTCGCGCCAGTAGAGTTTTGTTATAGCCTGGGTTTCGGCAAGGTTGAGCATAAACCAGTCGCGGTTATTATCGTGCCCGGCGTAATGGTGATAAAGCTCAGGCGGTGAGGTACCCTCGCTCTTGGTCCCAAGCGTCTTGCGATACCAGTCCGCGACAATTTCGATGCCGTCCGGATTGGACGACGGGATCAGCAGCAGGATCGTGTTGTCGAGTATCTCTTTTGTGTCGGCGTCATTCGCGGTCGCAAGCTCGTATGCCAGATTCATCGACATCTGCGACGCGACGATCTCGGTCGAGTGGATCGAGCACGATATCGACACGATCGTCTTGCCGTTCTTGATCAGGTCGGCAAGCTCACCATCGTTTTTCACTGTTCGAGGGTCAGCAAGTTTCGCCGAGATCGGACGGTATTTTTCAAGATTTTTGATATTGTCGGGGGACGAGATAAATGCGACGATCAGCGGTTTCCCGTTGGTGGACTTGCCGATCTCCCTGACCGTGACCTTGTTGCTGGCTTTGTCGAGTTTGGCGAAATAATCCGTGATCTGCCGCCAGTCGGCGATGGTCTTGTCATCGGTCGGCGTAAAACCTAGCACAGACTTTGGGCTAGGAACTTGTGCGACAAACGATGCTGAAAAAAGTAAAATTAAACCGCAGAGACGCAAAGACGCTGAGAAAAAATAATTACGCTTTTGGGGTAGAACTTGATGACCGAAATTAAACATTCCCATAAAATATCTTCCTCTGCGGCTCCGCGTCTCGGCGGTTCAACTTCCAATGAATTGTTGACGTTTCCTGTAAAGCAGTCTAACAAATCCCGCGCTGTCGGGAAAATTCGCTATTGGTGGGGCTGGTTTGTCGCGGGAACGCTGCTGCTGCTAATCGCCACCCCCGCGTTGATCGTGTTGGGGATAATAAACAAACGAATGTGGCTGTTTCCGCTGGCACATTGGGGAGCGAGAACTTGGCTGCGGGCGTGCGGGGCAACCGTTAAAGTAACCGGCCACGAACACCTCGACCCAAACCGTTCGTACGTTTTTGCGTCAAACCACCGCTCATATTTAGACACCGCAACGCTCTTTTTCTATGCCGGTCAAAAGATGGGCCTCGTCGCAAAACGGGAGCTGCTCAAAGTTCCCGTCCTTGGCCAAGGCATGAACTACGTCAACATCATCGCCATCGACCGCTCAAACCCCGAGCGTGCGTTAAGATCAATGGAAAAGGCCCGCAAGGTGATGGACGACGGTTATTCTTTCGGCGTATTTGTTGAGGGGACGCGTGCGCTGCCGGGCGAACTATTGCCGTTCAAAAAAGGAGCATTTCACCTCGCACTACAAACCGGTTCAGCCATCGTCCCCGTGGCGATAAAAAACACGGACTGGATGATGGGCAAACGAACAGGCGTCGCATACGCAGGCGAGATCGAAATGGTTCTCCTCCCGCCGATCGAGACGCCCGGCAAGACCGAGGAAGATGTGATGAGTTTGTTGGTCGAAACGCGCGAAGCTATCGCCCAAGAATTAGGACGAGACAACGCGTAATCGAGTCACTCCCGACGCAGAATCGCAGCACCTGACCCCGATTCTTAAAAAAGGCCGCGAACATCACGCTCGCGGCCTTTGTTATTAGAATTGGTGTATTATTTACGATGTGAAATCTACCTATATTCAAATACTCTTAATGCTAACGCTCTGTTGTTCTTGCATGCTGTTATTTACCAATTTCGCAATGGCGAAAGGTTGGAACAACATTATTCCTTTACAGACGACCCGAGCAGAAGTGATCAAATTGCTGGGTGAGCCCAAAGCGTTTCAGGGCAACGGGCCGGAGTATTTCGCATTCAACGGGGATAAAGTCTTTTTCCAATGGGCAAGGGGAAGTTGCTACAAGATCGGAAGGCTCGTAATCGACGAATCACTAGTAACACAAGACTCGGTGGTCTATGAGTTTAAAGTTGAGCCCCACTCCTCAAATCAGCCGAAGTACGAAGCTGAGGTTAAAGAATTTTTGGCGTCACTTAATAAAATGGATTGTGTGGGGCCAAATAAGGGAGCATGTGGATCGTGGAGTTTCGACATTGGATTCGGATATTCGCGATCAGATCGCGGAATAAATCGGGTATCTTATCACGCGACACCCACAGAATCGAACGATTGGTTTTTAACGCTTAAACCCTGTTCCGTCGAAAAAATTACTTCTTCTAAAACTTAACAATTCCTTTCTGATAGCCGTCGGAATACTGGCACATCTTCACCGTAATTGAAATGCTATTTTGCGGGGTTTGACGTATTTTGCACGAAATGACGTATTTTTCCGGCTTTGTTGCATTTTTCTGGTCCACCTTGGTCCACCTGGTCCGGACCGGACCAAAACTATCCCGGTTTCTTCGGAGTTGGCGTTGGTGTCGGTTTTGGATCTGGCAC
>JBEBGA010000033.1:0-14024 GCA_040081695.1 Pyrinomonadaceae bacterium | reverse complement strand
TGCTTTTCGCAGAGACTTGACGACAGGTAATCCGATCGTGATATTCGGCACAAAATGCCCGTCCATCACATCGACATGGAGCATCTTGGCACCGCCGGCCTTTACCGCAGCGATCTCGTCCGCAAGTCTCGTAAAATCTGCCGATAATATCGACGGAGCTATTTCAAACATTCCAATATTTACTGTTAATTTGTTGCGAAAACACCGCGTTTCGTTGCACCCTACTGCGGTTTAGGTTTAACTTTTGGATCCGTCCCCGGTTTGACCGGCTGAGCAGTATTCTTTGGCTTATCCCCGGGATTCCCGGTTCCTGGCTCTTTCTTGTTCGAATTCGAATCGGACGAATTCGAACTAGAATTTGAGTTAGAATTATCACCGCCCACATCACGTGTCGTATCCGCTTTCTTACGTGTCACGTTTGCGTTGGCCTTTGGCTTTTTAGGCTTGTCGGTGATCATCTCTTCGATCTTTTCGGTATCATCCTCTTCGCCGCCGGGTTTAAGTGACGCAGGGGCTTCTTCGCCGTCTGCCCGTTGTTTACTTGTCACAACGAGAATCATCTGGCCCGTTTTAACCGTATCGCCCGGTTTGGGCAACTGCTCAATTACTGTATTTGGTTTTTCGGCACTGGCTCTGTCCGCACGCTTTTTGATCTTTAGGCCAAGCAAAGCGAGTTCTTTTTCGCTATCGATAAAATCTTTGCCTGTGATATCGGGGACTTTGACTTCTGCCCCTTGAAGCGACATATAAACGACGCCGGCAAGCCCGAACATAAACGCCACGGCAAGCACGACAACGGCGGCCAATTTCCCCAATGCGGATAATCCTGAACTAGCAATACTCACAACTCAGATCTCCTAAAAACCAAACGAAAGTTTAACACTTTTGCCCCGAACAAGGAATTTCACGGAACCACGAAGAGGCGTCACATCTACACTATTAATTTCTTTTTAGACTCGCTATAAAAAATCCATCCATTCGATCCCGATGCGGCCACGTCCTGGCAAACCCCTCGTCACCAATAAATTTATCCGGCACCTCCGGCCTCATAATCGAAAACAGCGGCTCGCTGTCCAAAAAACCGGCGATAACGTCCTTGTTTTCTTCACGCTCGAGTGAGCAAGTCGAATAGATAAGCAATCCGCCGGATTTCACCATCTTGGATGCCTGAATCAGTATTCGGCGTTGTTTATGAGCAAAGCGGTTAAAGTCGTCCGGCTCAAGGAAATATCTGATCTCAGGATTATGGCGAATTGTTCCAGTTCCCGAACACGGAGCATCAACGAATACGGTGTCGAATGTCGCGTCAGCAAATGGCAATGCGGTCTCAGCGTCATACTGCACGATATTTATGTCCTCGACGCCTTGCCTAATACAATTGTCGCGTAAAAAGTCGACCCTTCGCGATGAGATATCCCCGGCGACTGTGAGTGCTAGTTCGTTTGAATAACGCACGGCTATCAATCCAGTCTTACCGCCCGGCGACGCACAGACATCAAGAAACTTTCCAGTCTTCGGAACAATCACAGCACGTGCTGCCATCTGCGAAGCCTCGTCTTGAAAATAGATCTCGCCCGAGGCTTCAAACTCCCGTAGTTCCGGGTTGATACGGTCAGTTAAATACGCTCCCTCAACATGCTCGGACTTTTTCCAATTTACAGTGTCTACACTTTTAAGTGATCTGAAAGAAGATGTCGGAACATCATTATTCGCTCTCGAAATACTTTCAGCCTTAGCAGCACCAAATTCTTTTATCCATCGCTCGACCAGCCACCTAGGGTGTGAGGTTTCTATCGAAATACGCTCAGTCTCGTTATCAAAACTAATTTCGGCCGTTTCCCTCGTCGCCCGTCTCAAGATCGCATTCACAAACCCCTTTGCCGATGTTTTCTTCGCCCGCTGAACGAGCATCACGCTTTCATTAATAGCAGCGTGATCTGGTACCTTATCGAGAAAAAGTATCTGATATAACCCCAAGCGTATAGCAATTCTCACAGCCGCATCGAGGCTTTTACCTTTCGTAAATGTATCGGTTAATTTATCGAGATAAATTTGCCGGCGCAGTACGCCGAGAACAATTCCGTGACAAAGAGCACTATCAATAACCGTCAAACCGTTTTCATATATTGGCAGAACATCAGACGAAAATACTCGCTCCGTTTCAATAGCAAACAGAGCGTCAAATGCGGCCATGCGTGCCGGTGAGATCTTCATTCGGGTGATTTGTACTGCGGCTTTTTGCGGCTGGAAAAGCGTTGTGAATGGTCAGTGCCGCTGCCTTTGTTGAGGCTCGCGTCAACCGTGATGCGTTCGTCAAAGACAAAACATTCGCCTTCCCATAGCGTCTCTTCAGCGGGCGTTTCTTCGAGATATTTGAGGATACCGCCGTCGAGCTGATAAACCTCTTCAAATCCGATTTGCTTCATATACGGGGCAAATTTTTCACATCGTATTCCGCCGGTGCAGAACATTGCAATGCGTTTGTGCTTGGCGGGATCAAGATTTTCCGCAACAAAAGCTGGCAGTTCGCTGAATTTGTCGGTCTTAGGATTTAACGCACCACGAAACGTGCCGCTCTTGTATTCATAATCATTGCGCGTGTCGAGTAGTAGCGTTTCGGGATCGGAGATAATCGAATTCCAATCCACCGGTTTTACATGAGTCCCATGCCCTAGCGAAATATCCACCTCTTGTTTTAACGTGACTATCTCGGGCTTGACCTTAACGTCGATCTTTCTAAACGGTGCGTTTTCGTGAACTGAAGATTTGTAAACGAGCTTTGTTTGCAGGAGCTTCTCGGTTTCTTCAATAAATTTTGTGATCGTTTCCCTGTCACCGCAAACCATGCCGTTATAGCCTTCGTGAGCAAGGATGATCGTTCCGCGAATGCCCAACTCCTGAAACATCTCGCGAAAAGACGCCTTTAGTTCCTCAAGCGGCGCTACCGTTTCGAGTTTCTTAAATTCGTAGAACGCAATTATTTGTATTTGCTCCGTCTCACTCATCTATTAACCAAGTATATTTCCGACCTCGAGCTTTGCTCCATTCAAAAAATCTCGCACGGTCATCCGCCGTTTCCCTTCCGGCTGGATCTCACCGACCTTCAACACCGAACCGCCGCCGCATGCTACTTCAAAAATATCACTGTTTGCCACCAAAACAGTTCCGGGTGATGCTTCACTCGTCGTTTCGGCAAGATTTGCCTGCCAGATCGTGAGTTTCGCTTTTTTGATAAACGTAAAGCTTGCCGGAAACGGTTGAAATCCACGAACGCGGTTGGCGATCTCCTCCGCCAATCGATCAGGCCATCTTCCCTTTTCATTATCGGAGCAAAAGTCGCAGCCGATTCGTCTTGTTTTATCGGTGGCAAGCTCTCAATATTATTTAGAGTCTCTGACAACAAATCGGCTCCGATGCCTGACAAACGTTCCATCAGATCAATAGCATTTTCATGCACCCCGATCTCGGTTTCACGCTGTAACAGCATATCGCCGGTATCGAGCCCGGCATCCATCTGCATTGATGTAACGCCCGTCTCTGTCTCGCCACGTACTATCGCCCAGTTGACTGGAGCCGCACCGCGATATTTCGGCAACAGCGAAAAATGAACATTTATCGCACCTTTTGGAAAAGCGCTAAGAAAGCTTTCAGGTAAGATCCGTCCGTAGGCTACAACGACTGCCGCGTCAGCCTGGTGCGATTTAAACTCATCCAAAGCATCCGGTGTTCTTATTTTTGTCGGCTGAAAGACGGGTATGCCGTGTTCCAAAGCACATTCTTTTATAGGCGAAAACGTGATCTTATTGCCACGTCCCGACGGCCGGTCTGGTTGTGTGTAAACAGCACATACATCGTGACCATCCGCGAGCAATCTTTCAAGCGAAGGCACTGCCGCTTTCGGCGTTCCCATAAAAACTATTCTCATTTTCTGCCCAGTCTCAATGCGTCAGCCATCACGAAAAATATCCAATTTTGCTCCATCGAGCCGCGTATAAGATGGGCATTTGGCCCGACCGCGAATATAGCCACGTCCTCACCGCCGTGTGTTTCAGAAGTGAATGGAATATTTGATTCCTGTTTATAATCCGGGTCCATGACCTGTTCATTTGTGAGAGCCGGACGATCCCCTTTTCTCGCTCCGGGTCCGTTTGCGTACCCAAGCGTTGTATATGGTTTCTTGTTCGAATCTACTGAATCTTCTTTGTCGAGGTCGCCTAATATTCCGACACCTCGCGTCAATCCAAGGATATTATTTCCCCGAGCTGGATAGCCCTGAATAAACAACGTATGACTATGATCCGCGGTAACTATTATTAACGTCTCATCGAGATTCACCGTTTTAGCAACTGCCCTTACTGCATCCGACAGGGCAACCGTGTCGCGTAATGCCCGGTATGCGTTTCCGTCATGGTGAGCGTGATCGATACGCCCTGCCTCGACCATTAATACGTATCCTTTTTTGTTTCGGGAAAGCAGATCGACCGATTTTATTGCCATCTCTGCCAGCGAAGGTTCATCTACGGGATTCTTTAACCTATCATGCTCATATTTCATATGCGACGGCTCAAAAAGCCCCAGTAAATGATCTGTTTTCTTGACATCGATACTGTCAAACTGAGCTTTGTTCCAAACATATGCCGAGTTTTTGTATTTATTCTGCCATTCCTGTGGCAGATTACGTTTGTCGAGCCTCTCACCAGTCCGCGTTGGGAACTCAGGGTCAACTGTTTCTTTCGGAATGAATTTTGACCGCCCACCGCCCATCGCGACTTCAAGCCCGTTACCGTATTTGAACTCGATCAACTGCCTTGCGATATCAGGAAAATTTGCTTCATAAGCAGCTTTACTTCCCTTTAGAATATCAGCATCAGATTCCCAATCGCGTCCGGCAGTGTGAGCGTAACAGGCCGCAGGCGTCGCGTGTGTCAAACGTGCAGTAGAGACAACACCAGTCGATTTTCCGGCGTCTTCCGCATATTCGAGAAGCGTTTTGGCTTCGTTGCCCGCGACAGATGTATGGTCTCCGTACCGGACATTCTGGTCGACGGAAATGATCCCCTCATCAGTCTTTACACCGGTAATGATCGCGCTCATCGTCGGGGCTGAATCAGCCGTCTGTTGATTCACCTGATATGTTTTAGACAAAGCAGAATAGGGAAATTCCTCAAAGCTCAACCTATTCTCCTCACCACTTTCGCCGCGCATCTGCCCCTCAAAGATCCTCGACGCCGTGAGCGTCGATATCCCCATCCCGTCACCCATGAAAAGGATGACATTCTTTGCCTTTTTCCTGATCTTGGTCTTTTTGGCCATATCGACAGCATTCCAGCCATCCGTGCGCCACATATCGGGGTTCTCGACTCGTTTCACAGGATAAATAGGCTGCGTATTCTGTGGCAAGGCCGTAATCGCGAAACTGACGATCCAGATCAGGGAAATTACCTTTTGAGACTTTTTATTCATACAAATTGAGAGCAAAAAAAGTGTTAAGTTCACTTAAGAACTTAACACTTGGTATCCGAAAATAAAATTTCTGCTTTGCGGAAAATTAGTATCCGCAGTGGTAATTAGAGCCTTCAAACGCCTGTGTCCACTTGGTTCCGGCACGGCGATAAACGTTAAACCCTGCACCTTCGAACGATTGAATGTAGGTAAAAACCTCAGCCGTTCCGTCGCCGTCGTAATCAAATACATCCAAGAGCAGCTCATGATAAACACCGTCATCGACAGCCTTGATCTCCCCACTCATCACATTTGCCTGGTCGATCGAGTGATATTCGCTGTATCCAAGGGTGTATTTTCCGTTACTGCCTTTACTCGCAATAAAGAACAACAGGCCACGCGTCAGCTTATCTATCTCGACCCAATATGAACCTACGAAATCAGCCTTACCGTCGTTATCAACATCCAGCGCAGTGAGATTCTGATAATTTAGCTTGTTCGGTGACAGCTTTTGCTTAATGAACTCCGCCTTTGCCAACGCGTCCATTTCGGTTTTCTCAGCGGCAGTTGGTTTGCGGCGATAGACAGCGTTAGTCGATTTTGACACCACGTTCGTCGCAAGCCCCATCACCAACCCTCTGAGCGTTGTCTTGGTCGATGACGTCGTCGCTGTGCCCATATTTTTTGCGCAATCCGAAGTTGCATTGCCACTTTTCACGGTTACGTTGCCTGCATTTGCTCCGCCAAAGATCAACCTGTAAATCGTTCCCGGTTTGTAGTATGTCTTTGTGAAAGCGGCAATAATGCTCTGCTCATCGCTTCCGTTAACAGGCGGATCAAGCTTCCCCTTATTTACGTATGCGATCGGTTCCAGCGTTTTACCGTCGTTCAATACTGCAAAAACGATCGGTTTTGCCGCTGATTTTTGTGCGGCAACGCTCATCGACAATATTGAAATTGCCGCGACAGCGATCAGTCCTTTTAGAACATTTAGATTTTTCATTTTGATTTCTTTAATGAACAAATTGGGGCGATCAGATCTTTTGTGCGATCGATTTGCCCTGCATAAATTGTAATAGGTACTCGCGGCCGCCGGCCTTAGAGTCGGTACCGCTCATATTAAATCCGCCGAACGGATGAACCCCGACCAAAGCCCCGGTACATTTCCGGTTTAGATACAGATTGCCAACGTGAAAATCGCGAACCGCACGATCGAGTCTTTCCTGAGATGCAGAATATACCGCTCCGGTTAGCCCAAATTCTGTGTCGTTTGCAATTTCCAACGCGTGATCGTAATCACGCGCCTTTATCACTGCTAGAACGGGTGCAAACACTTCTTCTTGCTCGAGAGTGGAACCTGGCTGAACATTGTCAATGATGGTCGGCTCGATGAAGTATCCATTCGTTTCATCACCGCTGCCGCCCGTCAGCACAACACCCCCCTCTGCCTTACCTTTTTCAATGTATTTAAGAGTTGAATCAAATGATCGCTTGTTAATGACCGCCGCGACATTGGTGTCACCCTCGGTCGGTTGGCCGATATTTAGGGCATTGGTCAACGCGACAATCTTTGGCATCAGTTCCGCGTGGACTTTTTCGTCAACGATCAGACGCGAGCAGGCCGAGCATTTTTGGCCCTGATAGCCAAACGCCGCTGCGACCACACCGCTTGCGACCGTATCAAGATCAGCCGCGTCATCCGCGACAACGATCGCGTCTTTGCCGCCCATCTCGGCAACAACACGCTTGATCCATATTTGGCCGGGACGAGTCTTCGCCGCTTCTTCATTGATATGCAAGCCAACGCCTTTTGATCCCGTGAATGAGATAAAACGGGTTTTCGGATGCGTCACCATCGCCTCACCGGTCGCCGCACTACCACTGATAAAATTGACGACACCCGCGGGCAATCCAGCTTCTTCGATGAGCTCGACAAACTTTGCGGCGATCGTGGGTGAATCCGATGACGGTTTTAGCACCACCGTATTCCCCGCAACAACAGCAGCCATGGTCATACCGGCCATGATCGCAAGCGGAAAATTCCAGGGCGGAATAATCGCACCGACGCCAAGCGGAATATATTCAAATCTGTTCTTTTCGCCGGGATATGGGGTTATCGGCTGCTCTCCCGACCACTTGAGCATTTCACGGCCGTAAAACTCCAGAAAATCGATCGCCTCGGCGGTATCGCCATCGGCTTCTGCCCATGTTTTCGAAACTTCGAACACCATCCAAGCCGAAAATTCGTGCTTACGCTCACGCAGCATACCGGCGATCTTAAAAAGATATTCTGCTCGCTCGGCAGCCGCGACATTACGCCATGTTTTGAACGCCTCAGACGCAGAATCTATGGCTTTATTCACCAGATCGGTGTTCGTGTCGCCCTCAGAAAATACTCCGACAACCTGCGATTTGGCAGCCGGGTTGTTACTGGTAAATTTGGCTTCCAGCGATATCTTTTCGCCGTTGATCAGGATAGGATACTCACGTCCGAGTTCACCGCGGACTTTGTCTATCGCCGCTCGCATTGCCTCGGCATTTTCCGGCTGCGAATAATCTACAAAAGGTTCATTTCTAAATTCGTCCAATGTTCGTTGAGTTTGCATGATTTAAAACTACAAAATTACGCTCAAAATGTATAACCGTAAAATACCGCAAGCGAATTATTCCCCGCTCCAGAGTTGCCAAAGTTGTAACCGAGCAAGATAAATTGCTTTTTTGTCACCGCAAAATTTAGCCCGGCTGAAGCGTAACCGAAGCGGTTGTTACCCGAAAACCAATCGGCAAGAAAACTGATGCGTTTTGTGATCGGCTGTTCGACGCCCACTATCGCACCGGTTTTTGTGCCAAAATCACGACCTCCGCCGACGATAGTATAGACTCCGCCAGTAACACGCAGCCCTTTTAACTGCTCGACCGTCTTACTCACATTTGAATAAAGCAGTGCATATCTTTTTGCCCCACGGGTATCTCTTAGCGGTGTTGAAGCGATAACCCCGGCCGTTGCTGCGATACCGTGCTTTTCATTTTGATAGAGCGTCTGTTTGGCGTTGACTTGTAGCTCGGCGACAGCATCACCGCCGTCCCGCGTGTAATAGAAATTTGCCCCGATTTCGGTCTTATGACCTAAACCATAGACCACTCGATAGCCGTATGTCTGAAAACCGCCTTTGTCATAGGACACGGGCTTTGCGACAAAATCCGCTTCAAAATATAAACCTTTTTTCTCGAGCGTATCGGTAGACGGAATATTAAATATCGTCATCTGTGCGGATGCCGTTACAGCCATCGCAAAAATAATGAATAAACCTGCCGTTAATTTGATGGTAAATGAGCCCGATCTTGACATACCTATTTCTCCGTTCGGCACATCTTGTTCAAATGATCGTTTGGAAAACTTCGGGACAGGAAGTGCAGCCAAACACGCAAATGTTTAATGAATTACAGCGATATGTTAAACCATTTTGGAGAAAATCCAAAATAAAAAGGAGATGGTTAGCGGCCGGTTTGGCGTTCCATCTCGCGACGTTCCCATTCGTCAAGAATCTCGGGAAAGACCGGCGGACCATCCTCTTGCCACGCAACGACAAATCGCGGCTGCTGCGAGTCGCTTTTGTGTTTTACGTAGCCGAGTATTAGCACCCAGCCTTCGCCTAAGTATTTGTTTAGTTCGCCGCTCGATCCGACCTCGGCGGTCAATCTGGTATCTTGAATATTCAATTCAGTTCCACTTCCCTGTATTTTGTAATGCCTTGATCTTTCGCTTTGCTAACTGCCGTTTTAGCGGAGACATACGGTCCAAAAATACGATACCGTCGCAGTGATCCGTTTCGTGCAGGATACATCTGGCGGCAAGATTAGCGACATCAAGTTCAAATTCATCTCCATTTATATCACGAGCGCGGGCAATAACGCGCATTTCTCTTTTGACGACCTGATAAAGCCCCGGAAACGATAGACAACCTTCGTTGCCTGTCTGCTCACCCTCAACGCTGATGATCTCTGGATTTATCAGCACATGACGTTCGTTTGTACCGTCGTCATTTGGCGTGTCCATTACAAAAAGCCGCTTGGAAATACCGACTTGCGGAGCTGCCAACCCAACCCCGTTGGCTTTTTCCATAGTCTCGAACATATCCCGGACCGTAGCTTCGAGTTCCGGCCCAAATTCGTCCTCGCCAACTGGTTTCCCAACGGCGAGCAGAACCGGATCCGGATAGTGAACTATTGTAAGCAGCGACATTCATACATTTTACGAATAAAATATCGCAATCCAAAGCGCTTTCTTTTGAATGGAAAAGTGAAATATGTCAGAACCGCTTCTATCCTATTTCAGCTCATTGGTCTTTTGTTTGATATCAAGCAGCTCCGTCGTGCCTTCGACTACGCTCGGGACCGGGATGAGTTCATTGGTTTCGCGTGGCGGGAGTTGGAAGTTTGGGTCGGGCGTGGGCAGTTCGCGCGGTATTTTAAGTTTTTCACGTTTTTCTTTTAGCGATTCGTTCCAGATCACATAGGTTAGGGCCATTCCGGCGAATATTATGAATGCCGCGAGAAGCACTCCGAACAGAGGCCGTGTACCGCTGAACACCATTTGCTGAATAATATAGCCGATAAGAGCGCAGATACCGACGATAAGCACGATGCCAAAGCCGGTAAACGCAACATTACCAAAACGTTCGAGCTTTCTCTGCTCGGCGTCGATCTGCAAAAACGCTTCGTCGCCCTTCTGCTCGCGGACCGAAAGTACCGTCTGTTCCAGGTTCAAACCGCACGAACGGCAAAACTTTTGCTCAACATCATTTTTTGATCCGCAGCTTGGACAAAACATAGTTGATTTACTCAAATAAATAAACGACGGCTAACACACGCAGGTTCTCATGATCAAAACTTCGATTTTTCCTGTTCGATCCAGTCGCAAAGTGCTTTCTTTTCCGTTTCGGTCAAAATAGCATCACGATGTATCCAGGTATATGATGGCAAGGGCATCGATCCCGCTTGAACCTCTTCGCAGATCTCTTCAAATCTCTTCTCACGTTTGTTGGCGTCGTACGTCGCGAACTTGCTCATATTAAAGTGTTCTTTACCGTGTTCGACATGGTCTTTGAGAAACCAGCCGCTCGGTTGAATGTACGAATACCACGGATAACGCGTGTTGTTCGTGTGACAATCGTTACAGGCTTTGCCAAGTATGATCTTAACGTCCGGTGGAACGGCGACGATCGATTCCAAAGTCTCGGCTTGTACTATCTCGGGATTTGTCTTGTCGATCTGGAAGAATTGGATACCTACAAATGCGATGGCGAGAACGAGCAATGCGATCTTCAATGCCTTTTTCATAGCGATATATTACTATATTTGTGATGTTACGACCGACCGTTATTGCCATTCCATTCTTTGCCCTGATGATCGCGGTTGAGGCGTGGTGGCATTACCGTAAAGGCTCAGGGGAATACAAGGACAAGAAAGATACTTGGGGCAACATATTCATGGGATTCATGAGTGTTGTCTGGGGAGCGTTGTTTGGTCTCGCGACCGGATATATTTTTGTCTATTTCTACGAGATCGCTCCTTACAAATTCCCCGCCGACGCTTGGTGGACATGGGTAATATTGTTTTTTGTCGATGATCTTTTCTA
Source organism: Pyrinomonadaceae bacterium (assembly GCA_040081695.1). GTDB lineage: Bacteria > Acidobacteriota > Blastocatellia > Pyrinomonadales > Pyrinomonadaceae > OLB17. The sequence goes on along the minus strand of JBEBGA010000033.1, from coordinate 2,944 downwards.
TTACATTTTTCATCGCGTCAGTCATGAATCACGCTTGTTCTGGAATTTCCACGTTGTCCACCATTCGAGCGAACAATACAACCTAAGCGTTGCCGTCCGCCAAAGCTGGTTTTCGGGCATTGTGCACTGGATATTTTACGCTCCGATCATGCTGCTAGGGTTTGCCCCGTGGATGTTCGCGACGATGCATGGGTTTAATCTGATCTACCAGTTTTGGATACATACTAAGGTGATCTACAAATTCCCGGCGTGGTTCGAATACATATTAAATACGCCCTCGCATCACCGTGTACACCACGGCGTCAACGAGATCTATCTCGATAAGAACTACGCTGGTGTCCTGATAATCTGGGACCGTATGTTCGGATCGTTCGTTAACGAAACCGAAGAACCGCGCTACGGCATCATCACACCGATCAAGAGTTACAACCCATTATGGATAAACGCGCACGGTTGGTTTGAGATGTGGGACGCGATAAAACGCCAATCAACCCTTTCGGCGAAACTAAAATGTATATTTGCATCACCAAATATGGATCTGAAATAAAATTATGAAAACTAAAATTATTTTCATCGCTATAGTCATCGCTCTCGCCAGTGGCGCCGTTTCTGCACAGTCGGTCACGATGTTGAATCCGAAAAAGGTTACATATAAACGTCCGAAACCGCTAATGGATTTTAAGAAGACTTTTACGATCACATACCCCAGAGTAAAAGCCGCAACCCCCGCGCTCTCGAAAAAGATCGAGGCCATACTGAGTTATGAAAAGATCTTTGATTTTACGCTCAAAGAAGAGATGACAACGATCCAGTGGCTAGAGAACGCGGACTACGCCGTCAATTATAACGCCAACAAAATGCTCGCGATCGAACTGACGCTTGAGGGTAGCGGAGCGTATCCGTCGAGCACGACCAAATACATTGTCGTCAACATCGCGAACGGCACGCGTGTTCGCCCCGCGGACATTTTCGTCAACACCAGCGGCCTGCTCGCAAAGCTTTCTAAGATGCGTGACGAAGAAGTCGCAAAAAAGACCGCCGAGATAAAAGCTGACCCCGAAACCAAGGATGACGATGTTTCTACGCTGTTCGCCGACTCAGCAACCTATCAAAAGGTCACCCTCGATCAGTTTCAACCCGATGAGGGCGGCATCGTGTTTCATCACGACTACGGCTTTCCTCATGTTGCTCAAGCGTTACAGCCAGATGGCCAATTCTTTCTAAATTGGGAAGAGCTAAAGCCTTTCATTAAGAAAGGCGGTTTGCTTGCGCGATTCGTCTCCTAATATACTAATCACGAATGAGCGAAAGAAAAATAAGAGTTCTTGTAGCCAAGCCCGGCCTCGACGGCCATGATCGCGGAGCCAAAGTAATTGCCCGCGCATTGCGTGACGCGGGCATGGAGGTGATTTACACGGGTCTGCGGCAAACGCCCGAGATGATCGCGTCCGCCGCTTTGCAGGAGGATGTCGATGCGGTCGGGATATCGATCCTCAGCGGGGCACACAACACTTTGTGTCCGCGTATCGTAAATCTTCTTCGCGAAAACGGCATGGACGACACGCTCGTGCTCGTCGGCGGCATCGTGCCGCAAGAGGACATCGCCACGCTCAAGGCGAACGGCGTTTCCGAGATCTTTCTGCCCGGCACCTCAACCGAGGACATCGTCACTTTTATTCGTGCGAACGTGAGGGCACAATAGTGCATCACACTACAATTGGACAATGGTTACAGTCACTTTAACCAAGGGGAAATTTTTATGAAGAAATTAAATATGGGCCTGTTGGCCTTCGTTTTTGCTATAACAATGATCTTTGCTGCGGACGTTAGTGCGCAGGAAACGATGATGAAAAAGGTCGGCAACGCTACCGTCAACACGACCAAAAAGGTATATAAAAAAGGTAAACGTGTCGGACACACCGTCGGCAGTAAGACTTGGAACGGCAGCAAGTGGGTCGCCAGCAAAACCGTCAACGGCACCAAGTGGGTCTATCGTAAGGCAAAGCGTCCATTCGTCGGCGCTCCAAAGCGTAACATGTAGTTCGCTTTCGATACTTTTACTTAGGGTGGTCAGTCCTGATGCACGTCATCGATTGACCGCCCTATTTTCTTTTGTTTTACTTGAATCAATATGAAAGAAACGGTTCGTGTTGCAGGTGGACAGGGGTTTTGGGGCGATCTTTTGACGGCACCGGTCGATCAGGTTCGCAAAGGTCCGATCGATTATCTCATGCTCGATTACCTCGCCGAGGTGACGATGTCGATCCTGCAAAAGCAGCGTTCACGCAATCCCGAGGCTGGCTACGCCCGCGATTTCGTCGAACTGATGCGTGAGATCCTGCCCGATTGCGTCCAAAAGAACATCAAAGTCCTATCAAACGCCGGCGGCGTCAACGTCACCGGCTGCGCCGAAGGCATTGCAAACGTCGCACGCGAACTCGGCTTGCAAGGCAAAGTAAAGATCGGCGTCGTCACGGGCGACGATATTCTCGATCGGCTCGATCAGTTTATTGCCAACGGCGTCGAGATCAACAGCATGGACGACGGCACGCCGGTGTCCGCGATCCGCGACAAAGTCCAGTCCGCCAACGTCTATCTCGGTGCCGAAGCTCTCGTCGAAGCTCTAGGCAAAGGCACCAACATAATCGTTGGCGGCCGCCTGACCGACACGGGCCTGACGCTCGCTCCGCTGATGCACGAATTCGGCTGGACCTTTGACGATTGGGACAAGGTCTCGGCCGGCACGATCGCCGGGCATATCATCGAATGCGGAGCCCAGTCGAGCGGCGGCAACTGCCAGTACGATTGGCAAAACATCCCCGACATGGCGAACATCGGCTTCCCGATCGTCGAAGCGTCGCCCGACGGCACCTTCAGCGTCACCAAACACGAAGGCACCGGCGGCCGCGTCAACATTCTGTCCGTCAAAGAGCAGCTCCTATAC
>JBEBGA010000302.1:0-3824 GCA_040081695.1 Pyrinomonadaceae bacterium | reverse complement strand
AGTATGGAACCCACCCGTGCCGTATCTTCCTTAAAGCCCTTATTCATCTTCTTGTGCCTCCTGAATTCATCAAATGCCCGTCGAAAAAATGCGCTCATCGTAATTACCTCCAAAAAAAACCTAAATTTCTAACCGCTTATCTGCCATAAGCCAGGCCGAGCCGTACGGCTCGCCGGGCAGAACTTGACTGCGTTTTACGTTCGGGCTTGGTAGTTTTCACTTGCTCCCGAGCTGCGACTGCGGGCAAGACGCACATGAAGCCCATAAAGATCAGGCCCGTCGCGACAAAGCCGAAAGCCACGACCGTTACCATTCCAAAAAAGCCGCTTAGCCAAAAGGCTCCGGCCGCCACGCCGAACACGAGCCACAGGATCCAATAGAAATTTGTTGACATAATCAAGACCTCTGCTGGTGACTTAACGCTTACTGCGTTCAATGCCAAGATGGCAAAGGCTGTGCCATGCCCGTGCAGTGGCGCAAAAATTGCCTATCATTCGCGTAGAACGGGCCGTAAATCGTGAGTGTGATAAATTAAAATTACGTTTCAAAAAGCTTTCCTGCGTCGCAGCAAGTAGCGGGAGAAACGGACAAAACGTAGCAACATTCCACAAGGGCGTGGACTGACGCCACACCCCGCGAATTTCGCACAATTTACAATAAGTTTTGACCATCAATACCAAACTGGTTCTGCTTCTTACCGTCACCGTCGGCGGGGTGATGCTGTTTGCAAGTTATCTATCTCTAAGAGAGCGGGAGGCGGCACTCCAAACCGCGCTCAGTGACGAGCTAAGGGCGCACGCCGTGACCCTACAGATGGCGTTGGAAGAGAACTACCAGAACGGACGCATCGACGAGGCTCAAAGACTGATCGACCGCCTGCGCGAAAACTCTCGTGTTTACGGCGTGTTGCTTTTTGACGAGCGGGGCGAACTGCGTTCGCAAACGCAAACGAACACTGAGGTCGAATTTCGCCAACCGCCCGAACTCGCGCGGGTGTTGCAAACGGGCGAGACGATCGAATTCGTCCGCACAATCGAGGATAAAAAATTTCTATCAATAATTCTGCCGCTGCGCTTATCGGATGACGGGACCAAGCGTGGCGCCGTGGAAATCGTCAAACCCCTTGCGCTGGTTGAGAACGCCATCGCAAGGGCGCGGCTTGATCGTCTAGCGACGACCCTGCTGCTCCTAGCGGTGATCTTTTTGGTGGTGTATGTCGTCCTTCGGCGCAGCCTCTCCCGTCCGATCTCCGCTCTCTTGTCAGGCTCACGGGCTCTGGGAAGCGGCGATCTGTCGCACCGGGTACCTATGCCTGCAACTGGTAACGAGCTCGCGCAGCTAGCGACGGAGTTCAACCGGATGGCGGATAATATGGAGCGGCAGAGGGAAGGTCTAAGAACGGAAGCTGATAATCGGCTAAAGCTTGAAAAGGAGCTCCGGCACAGCGAGCGGCTTGCTTCTGTCGGGCGACTCGCTGCGGGAATCGCTCATGAACTCGGAGCACCTCTGAACGTCATCGACGCCAGGGCTGAACAACTAATCGAAAAGCCGGATGCACCTCGGGACAAACAGATCAAGAATCTGACCTCTATTCGAAGCCAGACGGCTCGAATCACACGCATCGTACGGCAGCTGCTGAACTTGGCCCGCCCTTATGATCTTCAGTTCGAACTGATCGATCTGAACAATCTGGTCAGGTCGTCGCTTGAAGGGTATGACGCTGATTCGAGCCTGTCGATGGAGATCGACGCGGAAACACTTTTCACAGTTACAGGCGACGCTGACTTCTTGCGGCAGGTCTTCGTCAATATCTTCCAAAATGCGTCGTACGCGATGCCGGGAGGTGGACGAATACAGATCGAAATCTTCGAGACTGCTCGCGATGGCAAGGAACTTGCTGCGGTGAGGGTAACTGATACCGGCAGTGGCATTGCGGAGAACGATCTCCAAAAGATCTTTGATCCGTTCTATACGACCAAGGATATCGGTCAGGGAACGGGACTGGGCCTCGCAGTTTCGCGTCGCATCGTGGAGGAACACGGCGGCTCGATCGAGGCCGTAAACGCAAAGGAAGGAGGGGCAAGTTTTACGGTTTATTTGCCCATGGTTGAAAAAATATGAGCGAAAGGATTCTGATAGTCGAAGACGACGCCGATATGCGTGAACTCCTCGAAGAAGTCCTGGCCGAGGCGGGTTTTGAAGTGGTTTCCGCAGTAAATGGGCGTTTCGCGCTCGCGCACATCGAGAACAAGCAGGAACAGATCGATTTGGTGGTGACCGACGTGCGCATGCCTGAACTTAAGGGCGACGAGCTCTTGGCGAGGGTGCGCCAGACGCGCACGGAAACTCCGGTCATCGTTATAACGGCCTTCGGCTCGGTCGAAAATGCGGTCGAAATGGTCAAACAAGGAGCATATTCGTATCTGACCAAGCCGTTTGCGACAAAAGACTTACTGGAAGTTGTCACCGGTGCCCTGATGCAGACGGAGGCCGCCAGAGCTCATGCCATGCTGCTCCGCGAGATTCCGGCGTTGGACACCCGAATTATCGGCGCATCGCGCCCGATGCGCGAACTCCAGGATATTATCAGCCGCGCGGGACCTTCTGATAGCAACATCCTGATCACAGGCGAGAGCGGGACGGGCAAAGAACTCGTCGCCCGGGCCGTTCATGACGCCTCGACCCGCAGCCGGAAAGAGTTTGTCGCCGTCAACTGCGCCGCGATTCCGGTGGAATTGGTCGAATCGGAACTTTTCGGACATACCGGACAGGCGTTCACTGGAGCCCGGCAGGCGCGAGCGGGTTTGTTTGAAACAGCCGACGGTGGAACGCTTTTTCTGGATGAGATCGGAGAATTGCCTCTCAATATACAGCCGAAACTTTTGCGAGTCTTGCAGGAAAGCACGATACGCCGAGTCGGTGACAACAGGGAAAGGCAGGTTGACGTGCGTTTGATAGCGGCGAGCAACCGTGATTTGGAGAAAGCGGTGGCAAGCGGCGAATTTCGGGAAGATCTATATTGGCGGATCAATGTTATTCATCTCTCTGTCCCGCCTCTGCGAACTCGCACCTTTGACATTCCCCTGCTGGTCGAACACTTTTTGGCGAAGATCGCAAAAAAACAAAACACCGCACCGAGTTCGATCACTCCTGACACGCTCGCGCTGCTGACGGTGTATTCGTGGCAGGGTAATGTGCGCGAATTGGAAAATACGATTGAAAGAGCGGTTGCTCTGGCACGCGGCTCGGTTTTGACAATCGAAGATCTGCCCGAACGAATCCGCGAGGCGAGCGGTCAAACAACGGCTATTCTCGCCACCGCAAAATCGAAACGCCTGACGCTTGCCGAACTGGAACGTGAATATATCTTGGAGGTCCTTCGTGAATCCGGCGGTAACAAATCGCGCGCGGCCGAAACGCTCGGCTTAGACCGTAAAACCCTTTACCGCAAACTAGACGAGTATCGTGAAAACGGCCCTGAATTACAAATTCAGAACGATGAGCAGGCGAAAGGCTGAATATCGTGCAATCCGAGGTCAAACTTGTCAACTTCCCAATTGTTCCAACCCGCCACCCCCGTTGTCCTTCCGAAACATAAATTCCAGCTCTTAAAGATTGCGATTTTTTTCAGGCTCAAACAAAGTGGCACGCCACTTGCTAAAACGAACGGCGAAGCCCAAGGGCGAAAGACGGACAAGCTGCAAAAATGAAGCAATTGAGGACGGAGGATTCGGCAAATGTCTGGAATACTTTTTTTGATTCTCGGAGTTACGGCGACAATCGTGACAATTTGGCAGATGGATTTTTTATCGGGTGTTTTAGGG
>JBEBGA010000301.1:0-3826 GCA_040081695.1 Pyrinomonadaceae bacterium | reverse complement strand
CTCTACAGGCAGATTTGCGATGTTCTGCGCGAAGCGATCCTTTCCCGCCGCCTTCGAGCTGGGACGAATCTGCCATCGACCCGCAGCTTGGCAAGAGAGTTGTCAGTTTCACGAAATACCGTAATGAGTGCATTCGACCAACTTATTGCCGAAGGTTATCTCAAAGGTGCACAAGGCAACGGAACGTTTGTAGCCGACGAATTACCCGACGAAATCCTTAGATTTCGATTCAAGAAAGTGCTTGACAACCGTCAGGCCCACGCCAAAGCCAAACTTTCCAAACGAGGGAGCGAAATTACGCAAATCCCCTTTCGGGTAGAGAGAGATTCAGATAACACGCGAGCGTTCAGTATTGGTTTTGCCGACATAACGGAATTCCCGTTGGAAGTGTGGAAGCGATTGCTGGCTAGAAATATCCGAAACATGTCTCGATCGATGCTTGGCTACGATGGTGTTTTGGGCTACCCGCCTTTACGCGCGGCGATAGCGGCCTATCTCAAGACATCGAAAGGAATCGAATGTGAGACCTCGCAAATCATAATTATCTCCGGATCGCAACAAGGTCTGGATCTTGCGGCTCGCATCCTATTGGAAGAGGGCGATGAAGTCGTAATCGAAGATCCGAATTTGACTGGCAAACACGGTGGGGCGTTCGCAACAAAGACCAAAATTTCACCAATACCGATCGACGAGAACGGACTGAATGTTAGTGAGATCTCACGTCTGGCCACCAACCCACGTGCTGCTTTGATAACGCCGGCCAGCCAGTTCCCGACAGGTATTACGATGAGTCTGTCGCGACGCTTTGAACTACTCGAATGGGCCGAAGCAAACAACGCCTGGATAATCGAAGACGACTACAGCAGCGAGTTTCACTACGGCAGTAGGCCAATCTCACCCGTACAAGCCATGGATCTTGGCGGTCGAGTTATTTACATAGGCACATTCAGCAAAACGATGTTTCCCGCTCTTCGGCTAGGTTATTTGGTAGTGCCCCCAAATTTTGTAGACGCCTTTCGGCGAGCGATTGCATTTACGTCGAGACAGCCATCATTCTTGGAACAGATAACCCTTAGCGATTTCATCAGTGAAGGTTTTTTCGGGAGGCACATTCGCAAAATACGTGCAATCTACTCCGAAAGGCGAAGCTGTCTGATCGAGCTGATCGAGCGAAATCTCGTTGATTTTGTTGAAATCAAGAAGAGTGAGGCCGGCATGCACCTAGTTGGAGAGCTTCGAAACGAACTCTGTGGGCGGAAACTGGTAGAAAGTGCCGCCCAAAAAGGTCTTTTTCTCTCGGCCATCTCCGAGTACTGCATCAATGCAAAAATTCCCGATGCTCTTCTATTCGGCTTTACGTCTATTATAAAAAATGAGATGGCACCTGGAGTAGCAGCCCTTCGCGAGATCCTTGAATGCTCAAATTAATAATCTGCGTTTCGCCGACGATAATTAATTGCCAAAAGATAATATTTTCACCAATCTCGTTGCGACCGCAAGGCCATGCGCGTACGCGCCTTGTCTGACCGGTCCTAGCTGGTAAGGGTGGCGATCAAGCGGCAGTGCAATCTCGTTGCCTTTACCCAGATCCAAAGTTTGCCCTTCTAACATGTTTGTTAAAGAAGCTACTAAGATCCACTTCGTGCCGAGAACTGCGGCTAGAGAAATTCTTCTCTCAGGTTCTCGATAAAATCAGCGAGATATTTTTTCTTTGAGTCGACATTTCTGATGGCGGCAAAATGTGTCCGGGTCAGGCCTGTCTTTCCGATCCGGACAAATCGCAGGTCGTCCGAGGAGACAAAGGGTTTCAACGCCCACATTGGCATGCACGTCACGCCCATTTCGGCCTTGACCAGTTCCAACGTTGCTTCGGTCAATGGAACGGGCACTATCTGTTGTGGTGTTTGTGATGCGGGCTTCAGGAAATGTTCGTAGACGGTAACAGATTCGAGCGGATACGAATGAATGATGAGTTTCTCAGTTGCAAAGTCCTCGGCACGTACATACTTTTTTCTTGCCCATGGATGCGTCGAGCTCACTACAGCAAATACCTCATCGCGAAATAGCTGAAAATATTTGAGACGCTCCTCGTCGATCGGGTCGGATGTCAACGCGACGTCGAGTTTACTATCGAGCAGTTTGGGAAGCGGCTTATGCGTCGCCTCCATATTGATGATGATCTCTAGTTTGGGATATAACACATTCATTTTTTGCATGAATGCGGGAAGCCAGTGATAGATCGTATAACATTCTGTTGCCAACCGAATCGTCCCTTGCTGTCCGTGTTTAAGTTCCTGGATAGCGTCCATCGCTTTATCGATCTCATCCAGAACCCTGACGGCAGTTTGGTACAAGACCTCTCCCTCGTCGGTCAGTTTCCATTGGTCCTTTCCGCGATGATTCTTTCCGCGAATGAAAAGTTTCGTTCCGAGTCGTTCCTCCAGATCTTTCAATTGATGGCTGACAGCGGACTGCGTTAGGAACAGTCTGTCAAGCGACCGAGTGATCCCGCCCCTCTCCGCCAGTGTTTTGATGAGCCGCAAATGTTTAGTTTCCACAGGTTCATTCTACTTCATTAACGAATCTATCTGATATGAAATTCTTGCATATCAGGCAGCTAAACTATTCATTTGACGCGGTTTAGCCGAGCAAAGTAAGGTTGTTTGGTGATCATCTTATTCATATTGGAGGTTTAGTTATGGTCAATGAACAGGTTAACTTTTACGAAACAAAACTTGCGTTCGAGATCGACCCGTCCGATCTATATTCAGCGTTGAACGCCGGCGAGCAGGTCGTTGTCATCGACGCGCGACAAGCACACGGCTATGAACGGGAACATATACCTAGCGCCGTAAATCTGCCGCATCGGGATATGAGCGAGTCCACAACCAGCCATCTCGATCGCGAGGCTTTGTATGTCACCTATTGCGACGGCAGCGGCTGCAATGCGTCGACAAAGGGAGCCCTGAAGATGGCCCAACTCGGGTTCAAGGTGAAAGAACTCATCGGCGGTCTCGAATGGTGGAAATTCGACGGGTACCGAACGGAAGGAACGGTTGCCACGAACGGGCTTGCAGCCGAATGCGCATGTTAGAGAATATGAATATCGAGATCAAAAAAGCCGCCCTTGACGACGCCGAATACATTGCACTGCTGGCGAGGATCACATTCCGCGAAGCTTTTGCAAAAGACGCTTGGACCGACGACGTTGTGCTCCGTGAATATCTGAGCTCGACCTTTTCGGTCAAAAAGATCCGCACGAGCATTGAAAAAGAGAACAACATATATTGGGTCGCATTTGCTGATGAACTGCCGGTCGGCTACGCAAAACTAAAGAAGTTTTCACCATACGAGAACTTAAATGACGATAGCCCTGCACAGCTGCAAAAGATCTATGTTCTCAATGACTTTATAGGTAACAGGATCGGCGAAAAGTTACAGAACGCGTTGTTTGACGAAGTCGCGAAACACAGGATAAATACACTGTGGCTTGCCGTCTGGGACAAGAACCACAAAGCGATCCGATTATACGAAAGGCACGGTTTTCGAAAAGAGACGACCTATCATTACGACTATAAAACGATGAGCTTTGATTACGACGTGATGGTCAGAAACTCTTAGCCGTCATGAGATTTGACTCAACAGCTTCGGCATTTCTATTGGCCCTGACGGCGGCCGTCGGCAACGCCCTCTATGCGCTAGGACAAAAGAAAGCGACCGAACACGAAAATCCGTTCTTATTTGGTTCAATTGCTCTGTTTGTCGGCTCGGCTCTCCTGACCGTCATTGCAGCGTTCTTTAATACGCAAACCGCAGGCAGTTATGT
>JBEBGA010000032.1:0-14065 GCA_040081695.1 Pyrinomonadaceae bacterium | reverse complement strand
AAATACTGCCATTTACTGTTTTGTCACGGGTGCCATCGGGGCAAAATCAGGGCGGCGAAAATACGCGGCGAGTTCGATATTTAGGCTGACCACTTCGCCGTGCATTTTGCCTTTTGGTTTCTGCACCTGCGTTGCCGGCTGCACGCCTGGTTGATTGAATCCCGGTGGTATTCCACCTGCGTTCATCGGTGTGGTCTGGTTATTTTGCTGTTTTTGTCCCTCGGTATCAGACGGTGCGAGTTCGACGGCGCTGACGACGATAAATTCGCGTCCGGTTTCAACCTCACGAATAAACCGGCGAAGGTTTTGATAAGAGCCCTCGACCGTTACGGTCACATAAACGCCGGGGAACAGGCTGCGAAATCTGGCACGCCCGCGTTCCTCGTCCGTTTCATCACCGGAATTTCTGTCGACGATCTCAAGCGGGGCGTAATCCGGGCCGGTCGTATTTATCAGTCCGTAACCGCGTATGAGTCCGTTAAGCCGCTGATAAAGAGCGGCTTGGCCGTTTGCCGTTGCGGGCAAAAATCTTGTCTGAAAATCATCGACGCTGGTCAAAAGTTTAGCAACCTGCTCCTCGGTGCTGGTGATCTGGCCGTATTTTGTGCGGGCGGAGACGAGCTCGGCTTCGAGCCGGTCGGCCTCCGATCTGTTTTTTGCAAGCTCCTGATTTGACGGCAACACGAGCAGAAAATATAGAAAACCGATGGCGGCGATCGATAACGCTCCGAGAGCAACTGCCCCAATTTCCAGCGGCCCCCACATGCCGCCGCGAACCTTTCGCGGGCGGTTCGGTTGCACAGATGACACCACGACCGTCTCGGCTGGTTCAGGTGCGTCGATAGTTTCGGCAGGGATCGGATCTTGTTCGGCCACTATTGTCCACCTCCTTGCTGGTTTTGGGCAATATCGGTCTGGGGGGCGGCGGCGTAAATATAAGTCGGTGTGTAGATCACGCGGAAAGTATATTCCGTATAAATGATCCGTTCCGTTTCCTGCCGGTCCTGTCCGCGTAATTCGGCTTGGAACAGGCCGGAATTATTCATGTTGTCGATCATTGCCATAACGGCGGGATAGTCGCGTGACAGCACGGCGAGCTCAAGCTCGGCCCTGATCCGTTCGCCGTCCTGAAACACATTGTTTACAGCCACGCGCGAAGCGCTGACGCTGCCGGGTAGGACTGCTTCCAGATCGGAAAACAGCCGCGACCAGCCAAAAGTTTTGTTTGCGACAAGCTTGTGCGAAGCGGAAAGCAGAGCCTTTTGATCGGGTGTCAGTAGCTGCTGCACCTTTTCACCCTCGCCCTTGAGACGGGCGATCTCTGTTTGACGCTCCTGAATTGCAGTCGTGAGCAGTGCGTTTTGCTTTTTATTCTCGTTCAAACGCGCAAGCCAAAACACACCCGCCGCGATGCTGACGACAAACATCAGGCCCGCTAGCAGATATGGTAAAACCCTGTTTCGAAAGGGGTTAGTGGCGAGGTTAAGCTTAGTTATCACCTTAAAAACTACAAATCATCAAACGTCGACGCAAAAATAAATCTTAACACGAAAGATTTATGATGTCTTTCACGTTCTAAGCCGGACAAATGTTGCAATTTTTAGCTTCGGCGAGACGGTACAACGATCTCTGAGGCGTGTTCGGGTATCCGGCTATAAACGGCGACGCTGTTGCGTCCGTCGTGTTTAGCACGATAGAGTGCAGAATCGGCCATTTCAACCAGCTCGATCGGGTCCGAAGAATCGGCCGGAAATGACGAAACGCCGATGCTGACGGTGATATGATGCGTTTCTTTTGTCTTACCCTGGCGGATGACGCTGAAAGGATATTCCTCGATCGTCGAGCGGATGCGTTCGGCGGCGACCACGGCCTGCGCAAGATCGGCGTCGAGCAAAAACGCGGCAAATTCGTCGCCGCCAAATCTTGCGGCCGCATCGCCGCTGCGGAGGTTTGTCATTATCGAAAAGCCGATCTCTTCGATCGTCTTGCTGCCGGTCAGATGGCCGTAAGTGTCATTGACCGCCTTAAAGTTATCCCCGTCCATCATCAGCACACAAAACGGTCGGTTTTCCGCTGTCGCACGGCCCGCCTCACGACGCAGCTCGGAAAAGAATGAGCGGCTCGACAACAGTCCGGTCAGATCGTCGTGAGAGATAAGACGGTGTATCTGGCGCTGATATTCGCGATCGATCTCGTCAAGCAGGTCAAACCGCAGGATCGTCTCCCCTATGGAGATTTTATCGCCGTTTTCGAGCACCTCGCGGCGGATGCGGCGCCCGTTCAAGAAAGTGCCGTTTCGTGAATCAAGATCAGTCAGGATGTACTGAATTTTTTCCGTCGATCTATCCGCCGTCACCATGGCGTGCTTTCTAGAAACTTGAGTGTCATTGACGCGGACATCGGCCTCGAGCGCGCGGCCCATGATGACCTCTTCTCGCTCAAGCGGTATCGGCACAGCGATCAGCTCGCCGCTCAAGAAAACGAGGGCGGGCTTGATGTCGCGTCTGACTATTCTGGAATCGTTCATAGGGGAGCCGTGTGGCTGCAGGAGAAGTAAATTATAGGATAGCTTAATCTCTGCAGTAATTTCCAGACTTTTTTGCACGTGTCACTAGCCGTTTTGATACCCAAAAGGGCTATAATCTTTGCAAACCCAAAAAGCGGACGGACAAATTTTATGTATTGCGAAAAATGCGGAGCGGATAACTCGGAAAAAGCAAAATTTTGTCGAAAGTGTGGTGCCGAAACAGATGTTGAGATGGAAACCAAGGTCGCGGTTCGTGAAAATGAGGGTGGCGAGGAGACTGAGATATTTTCGATCAGCCCAACTCTGATGTTCGTCAAAGCCGGATACGTACTGGCGGCCGTCGGTGCGTTGTTTTTCGTCGCTTTGCTTAGTATGTTTTTGTCAGCCTTTGTCTCTGTGTGGCTCGCGATAATACTGTCATTTGCTCTGTTTCTGATACCGGCTTTTTACCATTTCAAGCAAAAGCTCGTGCGTTACAGGCTAACCGATTCAACGTTAGAGATCGACTCAGGGTTTATTTCACGCAAGACGCAAAACGTACCGATCCGGCGGATACAGGATGTGACGGTAACGACTTCGGTCGTGCAGAGATTGCTGGGGTTTGGTGATCTGGTGGTGGATAATGCGAGCGAAGACGGCGGCAAGATCGTCCTGAAAAATATCAATACTCCCAAAGAATACGCTGACGTGTTGCTCAAACAGATGCGGGAAAACGAAAGGTGAGCTGTTAGACTCACCTTTTGTTAACTAAACCTCTGCGTTCTTATCCTTTGGAACATCTTCCAAGAGCGGCGTCTCGTCGCCGTCCGACTGCGAATAGTACTGATAATAACCTGACCCGTAATAGTCATATTCCATCGAACCCGATTTGATACCGTTTAGCACGACACCGTAAATGCGGGCACCGATAGCACTGACGCGCTGTTTGAACTGACGCATCAGGTGGAGCGAACTCTTATTTGCCATAGCAACGAGCACCACGCCATCGACCAGTGTTGAGAGGATCGATGCGTCGGTAAATGAGATCGCTGGAGGCGAATCGATAATGATGTGCTTATAACGTGTGCCAAGAAACTCTAACAATTCGCGCATCTCATTTGAGCTCAAAAGCTCGGCCGGATTTGGCGGGATCGGGCCGCTGGTGATTATCTTAAGCTTTGGCAGATCTGCGTACGTTCGGATGATGTTATCCGTATTTTTATCGCCCGACAGATAATTGGTCAGCCCTTGCGAATTATCTAAACCAAAATGGCTGTGGAGCCGCGGACGGCGAAGATCGCAGTCGATGATGACAACATCTGCATCACCCTGTGCAAGCGTGATGGCCGTGTTGATCGCGGTCGTTGTCTTGCCCTCAGACGGCTGCGAAGACGTGACCAAAATGGTCTTTGGCGGTTTACCGGCCGACGAAAACAACAGCGACGTACGCAGATGCCTGTAAGCCTCGGCCATCGGCGAATTGCGCTCTTCTAGACTAATGAGTGCGGCAGACGCCGGATTGCCATTTCCGTTCCCGTTTCCATTTCCGTTCGTAATGCCGGTCGTGAGCAACTTTCGTTTATCGGTATTTAAGTGATGTGGGATAAGAGCGAGCGTCGGCAATCCTAGATGGCGGCTGACATCGTCTGATGTGCGAACCGAATCGTCGAGATAATCGAGCAAAAACGCGAGTCCGATACCGGCGGCAAGCGAGAGGATCATTGCGATAAAAATATTGCGTGTTCGCTGCGGCCCGATGGGCGATGTCGGAGTGACGGCTTTGTTTTGGATCTTGATGTTGTCAGGGCGTCCGCTGGTCAACGCGAGCTCCAGCTCTTTCTGACGCTGCGAATACGTATTGATAAGTTCGCGGTTATTCTTGAGCTCGTCTCTGAGTGACGTAAGACGGGTTTCGGCCTGACCCTCGACATTTGCTTTAGAGGCGGCCTGCTCGAATGCTTGACGCTGGCGGGCTTCGCGCTGCTGAGCGGCGGCTAACGATGAACGCAGGCTGGCGAGCACTTCGCGTTCGGCGCTCTCAACAAGCTTGTCACCCTCAGATTTGATCTTTTCGGTAACGTCTTTTTTGATGCGTACCTTTTGAGCCTCAAGCTCTTTGATCTCGGCATCTTTTGCAATCACATCTCGGTGCTCGGGCGTATAACGAACGAGCAACGATTTCCTCTTTTCGTTGGCCTCGTCGATCTTTTTGTCTATGGCATCGATGCGATTATCAAGATCCATCTGACGCTTAATGTTTTGGCTACGGGCGTCTTGAATTGCACGGTTATCAGGAACGACCGAGAGGATGTCACCGGTGCCGCGAGCATTTATTGCGGCGTTGTATTGAGCCAAGATCTTTCCAGTTTCCTCTTGAGCGGTGCGATACTGGGTCAGTAACGTTTGCAGGTCGGCCGCACGGACCTCTGCCCCCTTGTCCTGAAGCGGCAAATTGCTCGATTGCATCACCGCGATCAGATCATTTTCCTGCTTAGTGATCGTTGCGTGCAGTTCCTCGATCGATTTTTGCAGATCCTCGTATGCCTGCTGCGTACCGGCGGTCTCGCGGTCAGCGTCTTCCTTAATAAACAGCTCAGCCACCTTATCCGAAACCCTCGCGGCAAGCGCGGGATTTGTATTATCGACGGTGATATTTACAAGATTTGTTCGCTCGACCTGGTCAACGTTAAGCCCGCCAATAAGCGAAGAGGCGTATGTTTCGGCACGCTTATTCTCCTCAGGTGTGAGCTGAGCCTCGTCCGATTTGGCCGTCGTGACGGATGAGTCGGTAATGACCGGAACAGCATTATCAGTATCAGCTTTCTTTTCTCCGCCTGAGAATAACGAGCGGATCGATGCAAATAACCCGCGGCTCTGGCCGCCAAGCAGATTTTCGTCACGCTGTAGGCCGAGTGCGATGACGACGTGCTTCATCAAGCCCTGATTTCTGAGCAATTGTAGCTGCGTATTGTAATATTTTTGATCGTCGCCAAAGTTAATATTGATGGCTTCTTTCTGAGTTTGCGGCGGCCTGCGCGGCTCAATGATGAGCGAGGTTTTTGCTTGGTATACAGACGGTTGGCGGTATGAATAAAACGCAACAGCAGCGGTCATCAAAATGGTGATCGCCAAAATGATCGGCAGACGTTTATAGACGATATTAAAATACTGTTTGATCGACCGTCTGCCATCGACAGTATCGTCATAAGACGACGAATATCCTGCTGAACCAAAATCGATTTGGCTAACACTTAGGTCATTTGTAACCGGAAGAGGTGTGAGCCTCTGATCGTTTTCCATACTGCTAAATACTTCCTAACCGTCAAAAAGACGCAAAATGCGGCGCAATCTTGCTTTATACCATATTAAAGGCGCTATTTCACCACAATATTGTACAGTCTAGCATTTTGAATTGGGAAAGTTTAGCCCTTTTTGTCGCGCAAGACAGGTGAATGTTATATTTTAAGTTTACCTAAGGACTCAGATTCCGGGTAAGTGGGATGTGATATGACCGAAGTTTCCGAAAATAGTACACAGGTTGGCGGGCACGATGTCGAGCTTGGTATCGAAGGTTTTAGTTTTGCCGATCTTTTTGATGCGGGACGGCTAAAAGACCTGGCTGATAAGTTTTACTCAGAAGTCGAAAAGCATGAGCCGCTGCTGCACGACGCTCTGACAAAATATATCGCCGCTCGCGGTGAGGGATTCGAACGCCGTGTCGAGTCAAAGATACTGACTGACGCCGCACCTTTTCTGTCGGATTTTATAGCCCGGCTTTTTAAGATCACTGGCGAAAATAAGGAGCTTGAGCATGACATCACGGTCCAAAATCCGGTTTGGAAATACAAATTTTTTGTCCAGCGACGGGCGGCCAAGAAATACACGGCGGAGCTCGTCGAGAATCTTGAAGTGGATCGGTTGTGGCTAGCTCTGACGGAACTGCGAAAAGAAGCGTTTAGCGACACGCTGCGTTTTGATGACGAACTGTCGATAGCGACGATAGTTTGCGAATTGCTTGAAGCCGAAGAGGCTCTCGGCAAGGATGGCGATATCCCCATGGCGGTAACTGGAACGGTCGCTCGTATAACGAAAGCATACGAAAAGCTGAAAGATTCGTCGTTTGGCAAACTTTTTTCCGAATATGTATTGACCGAAGACAAAACTGGTAATCTGTTGACCGTCACTGCGGCGTTGCATCTGGCTGAGGCCTGGTCGGCAGTGGCTTTTCACAAACGGTTGAAAAAATGGCACAGTTTTAAGGTCCCGCACGGTCTCGATTACCAGAATCTGATTCACCTCATCCATCCAGAACCAAAACTGCACAACATAATGCGCGGGGCAGAGGATATCCTCAGAAAACGTGACGGTTTTAAGCTCACCGACGATCGCGGCACGATGCGCGATGCACTGTACGAGATCGATTACTGCATGATATGCCATGAGCGTGAAAAGGATGCGTGTTCGACGGGGCTCCGCGAGCCGGACGGCACCCCAAAACGCAATCCGCTCGGCATCAAGACCGAAGGCTGTCCTTTGGACGAGCGCATCTCAGAGATGCACATGCTCAAGGCTCAAGGCGACGCAATCGGTTCGCTCGCTCTGATCACTATCGACAATCCAATGTGTGCCGGCACCGGCCACCGCATCTGCAACGACTGTATGAAGGGCTGCATCTTTCAAAAGCAGGAGCCGGTCAATATACCGCTTGCCGAAACCGCGTCGCTCACCGATGTACTCAATCTTCCTTATGGTTTTGAGATATACAGCCTGCTGACACGTTGGAATCCGCTCAATGCAAAACGCCCTTACTCACTGCCTTACAACGGCAAAAACGTGATGGTAGTCGGGCTCGGCCCCGCCGGATATACGCTCGCGCACTATCTTTTGAACGAAGGATTTGGCGTCGTGGGCATCGATGGATTAAAGATCGAGCCGCTTCCTGAAAACTGGACCGGAAAAAACGGCACGTCTTGCCCAAAACCGATACACGACCTCAGCGAGATCACCGAGCAACTCGACGAACGCATCCTCTCAGGTTTTGGCGGCGTGTCGGAATACGGCATTACCGTTCGCTGGGACAAAAACTTTTTGACGATGGTGCAGCTCATGCTGACGCGGCGCAAGCGGTTTCGTGCCTACGGCGGTATCCGTTTTGGCGGCACCGTCACTATCGAGGACGCGTGGGATTTTGGTTTTGACCACATCGCCATCGCGACCGGAGCCGGACGGCCGACGATCGTGCCGATGAAAAATAACCTTATTCGCGGCATCCGCCAAGCGTCCGATTTCCTGATGGCGTTGCAGCTAACCGGTGCATTCAAGAAAGATACGCTGTCTAATCTGCAAGTTCGTCTGCCTGCGGTCGTGATCGGTGGTGGCCTTACGGGCATCGACACGGCGACAGAGCTATTTGCCTATTATCCGGTGCAAGTCGAAAAGATGCTGCACAAATACGAGCAGGTCGTCGAGGAATTCGGGCTTGAGCACGTGATGAAGGCCTTTGACCCCGAGGAGCTGATGACGCTACCGGAGTTTCTCGACCACGGCCGGCAGATCCGCGCCGAACGAGAGCGTGCGGCAGCCGCCGGCGAAGAACCTAATTTCGTTCCGCTCGTCAAAAGTTGGGGTGGCGTATCGCTGATCTATCGTAAGCGTTTGCAGGATTCACCCGCCTATCGTCTCAATCACGAAGAGGTGCAAAAAGCGCTCGAAGAGGGCATCGATTTTGTAGAGTGTATGTCGCCGACCGAGGCGGTGCCGGACGAATTTAGCGCGGTCAAGGCTCTCAAATTTGAGCGGCTCGACTACGTCGCTGAAACCGGCAAGTTTGAGAAAACAAATGAGATACACGAATTTCCGGCCCGCACCGTCTGCGTTGCCGCCGGAACCTCGCCAAATGTGATCTACGAAAAGGAAAAACCGGGCACTTTCAAAATGGACGAGTGGCAGCAGTTTTTCCAGCCGTTCAAAGTCGAGCGTAATGGCGATGGCAAACAGCACGTCGTCGAAACGCCAAAGGGCGAGGCCGGATTTTTTACGTCCTACGAACACGACGGTAAATTTATCAGCTACTACGGCGACAACCACCCGACCTACGCCGGAAACGTCGTCAAAGCGATGGCTTCGGCCAATCATGGCTATCCAACGGTCGTAGATATCTTTGCCGATGAATTAGCGGCTCGCGGAATACTGCCGCAAGCGGAACGCGACTCGATCTTTGATTCGTTGGTCGCAACGCTCGATGAGCAGCTTCGGGCGTATGTTGTCAAAGTCGAGCGGCTGACGCCGACGATCGTCGATGTGATCGTCAAAGCACCGCTACAGGCACGCAAATTTGAGCCGGGGCAGTTTTACCGGCTGCAAAATTTCGAGACGACTGCGCCTGTCGTTGACGGCACGCGGCTCGTGATGGAGGGCCTAGCACTGACCGGAGCGTGGGTCGATGTCGAAAAAGGATTGCTGTCGATGATAGTGCTTGAAATGGGTACTTCGTCGAGGCTTTGCTCTTTGCTAAAAGAAGGCGAAGAAGTTCTTGTCATGGGTCCGACCGGAACTCCGACCGAGATCACCGAAAACGAAACCGTCTTGCTAGCCGGCGGCGGACTCGGCAATGCCGTTCTGTTTTCGATCGCACGTGCTCTCAGAGCAAACAACAATAAGGTCGTCTATTTTGCCGGTTATAAAAACGGAGCAGATCTCTTTAAACGCGAAGAGATCGAGAACGCAACTGACGAGGTCGTTTGGGCAACTGATTTTGGCGATGAGATCTTACCCGCACGGCCGCAAGATGCTCATTTTCGCGGCAACATCGTTCAAGCGATGATAGCTTATGCTGAGGGCAACCTGGGTAAGCAAGCCGTTGATCTAAAAGACGTTGACCGCATTATTGCCATCGGCTCTGACCGTATGATGAACGGCGTTCGCGAGGCACGTCATACGACGCTCAAGCCATATCTAAACGAAAAGCACGTCGCTATCGGTTCGATCAATTCGCCTATGCAGTGCATGATGAAAGAGGTCTGTGCCCAGTGTCTGCAGCGTCACGTTAATCCGCATACCGGCGAAGAGTTTTTTGTTTTCTCATGCTTTAATCAGGATCAGCATCTCGATTTTGTCGATTTCAAAAATCTAAACGACCGGCTGAAAGCGAACAGCATTCAGGAAAAGCTGACCAATCTTTGGTTGGACCGGACGTTTGGAAAAGAAGAGTTTAAGAGAGCTCACAGACTAGGCTAGGTCGAGAGACCGAAGACAGGTTTAACTTGTCCTACTACTTCACCTCGCCGGTTTTTGATCGGCGACGGTGAAAGGTCGGCAAGATCATCGGCTCCCAAAACATCCAATTGACGCAATATCTCGATGGCGATGACAGGACGACCGCGATAATCGTCGCCATCGGCGACCTTAAGAGCGATGCCGAGTCCGGTGGTCCATTGTTCGGACGGCAAAACGCCGCAGAGCCAGACGCCATCGGCGCCCACTTTTGAAATGATCTTGCCTGGTGCGGCTTGCATCAGCATTGTGTCTAGGCGTTCGCTGCCGCCGATGAGTTCGGGGTATTTCGTCATTGCCTCTACAATTCGTGAACAGGCTTTTTGCGTTGGTTCAGGGAATTTAGCCGGGGACATCAGATTGAGAAAGCTCACCGCCATCGCCGTGAGCGGCACGGCAAAATTTGGAGCACAACAGCCGTCGATGCCGATAGCGATGTTTTCTTCGGGCAGCTCCGTAAAATCAGCGATGCAACGCAAGATGCGTTTTTGGATGCGGTTGTCGCCTTGGCTGTAAGTGTCGAGGTCAGCACCGATGTGCTTGGCAAACGCCAGCATCGCGGCGTGTTTGCCGGAGCAATTGTTGTGAAGCTGCGTCGGCTCTTCGCCCAAGCGGAGCATGGTCTTAGAGGCGGCGTCGCTAAACGGCATATGCACGCCGCAGCGGAGATCGGTTTCCGACATGCCGATCTTTTCAAGCATTCGGCTGGCGAGTTCGACATGGACATTCTCGCCAGAATGCGACGCACACGCCATCGCGATCTTGTCTGCGGTAAAGCCAAATGCATCAGCCGCCCCGCTCGTAATACACGGGATCGCTTGAAGTGCCTTACAAGCCGAGCGAAAGTATGTGACGGTCGTGGCGTCGCCGACGGACGCAACGGTATTTCGTTCGCCGTCAATGACAATAATATGTCCGGTATGAAGCGACTCCACCGTCTCGCCGCGAATGACCTGAGCTAAAACTTCTGCATTCATATTATTTGGCGGATGCCAGCATAACGCGGGCGTTTTCGCGGGCTTGGTCAGTGATCTGCTCCCCGGCGAGCATTCGGGCGATCTCTTCGACTTGTTCCGTTTGGGTCAAGGCACGAGCCTTTACTAAAGTGCGTCCACTTACTGTTTCTTTTTCGACGATAAAATGGCGATCTGCGAGCGATGCGATCTGCGGTTGATGGGTGACGCACAATACCTGTTGCGTTGCCGCCAGCGATTTTAGCTTGCGGCCTACAGCCTCGGCTACGCGGCCTCCGATACCGACGTCCACCTCGTCAAAGACCGAGGTCTTTTTGATGTCTTCATTGCGGGAAACTGTCTTTACCACGAGCATCAAACGCGAAGCTTCACCGCCGGACGCTACCCGCACGAGCGGTTTTGGCGATTCGCCCGGGTTTGCCGAAAAGTAAAATTCGACGCTGTCAAAACCCCTTGCGGTGAATGAGCTATCCAATTCACCGGCCTCGATCCGCACTTCAAAACGTGCGTTTTCCATTGCGACGGCTTTTAGGCTTTCTTCGACAGTTTTTTCGAATTTCGCTGCCGCAGCTTTTCGTGCCTTATGCAGTTCGGATGCCTGACGGACATACACATTACGCAGTTCGGCGAGCTGTTTGTTTAACTCCTCTTCGCGAAACTCGGCGGTCTCGATATTTTGCAGACGTGATTCTGAGACGGCAAGATGCTCGCGCACAGCATCGATCGAGTCGCCGTATTTACGTTTGAGACGGATGATCTCGGCGAGCCGATTTTCGATCTCGTTAAGTCGCTCAGGCGAAAATTCGAGATGCGAGCGGAAGTTGCGTACCTCGTTCGCCAGATCGTCTATAACGGCACGGGCGGCTTTTAGCCCTTCGGCGTATTCGGCAAAACGCGATTCAAATTCGGAAAGCTCGGTGATCTTTCGCTCGGCTTTTTCAAGCGTTACGGTCGTCGAAAGTGGATCGTCGTAAAGCAGGTCGAACGCCTCGCCGCTGAGCGAGGTAAGTTTTTCGATGTTATTCAGACGCAGCCTTTCTTCTTCAAGCTCGGTGTCTTCACCCGGCTGCAGGCCTGCAGCTTTTATCTCATTAGTCTGAAAACGCAGGATGTCGAGGAGCTGTAATTTTTCGGCGGTGTCTCTTTCGAGCGAAGCGATCTCAGACTTTACGGCAGACCACGCGGCGAACGCAGCGGCGACTTTTTCTTTTTGGGTGCCAACATCAGCAAAGTCATCAAGCAGTTCAATATGGTTTTCGGCATCGTAGAGAGCGGCCTGGTCGCCTTGACCGTGGATGTCGACAAGAAAAGCCCCAATGCTTTTTAGAAAACCTTGGGTGACTAGTTGGCCGTTAACGAATACGCGGTTTTTGCCTGTCAGCGAGAGTTCGCGGCGGATGATCATTTCGTCGTCGATCTCGATACCGCCATCGTCGAGCATCGTTCGCAATTCGTCATTGATATCGACTGCGAAAAGCCCTTCGATCGATGCCGTTTGCTCACCCTCTTTTATCAGATCGTTTGAAACGCGGTCGCCGGTCAGGGCACCAAGACTATCGACGATGATCGATTTGCCCGAGCCGGTCTCGCCCGTCAATAGATTTAGCCCCTCGCCAAAATCAATGGCGAGTTCGTTTATCAGGGCGATATTTTTGATCTTTAGCAGCGACAGCATTTTGTATGATTATGGTCGACGGCGTGGTACTAACTTTTCTCCCTTTGCCCATTTACCGGCAGAAAAGACGGCGTCGGGCGGAAATTGTTTTTCGAGTTCGGTCGATGTCCAATCAATCACACGGTCCTTTTTATAAAAAAACAGCTCAGCCATTTCGCCGCTCTTTGTCCTACCAAAACGCTGGACGATGTAAAAGCCGCTCGCGTCGTATTCCTCCAGACCCGTCAGATTTCGCATATCGCCGACCCCGCGGATCTTAGTCGAATTTAGAAAGCTCGCACGGCGGCGTTCGGTAACGGCAGCGATGTCACCAACGGATATCTCGGTTATAGCGCCAGTATTTACTATGTTTGCTCCGCGAAAGATCAGATCGACGAGCCCGCCGGAAGTATTCTCCGGTAGGTTGACGTAGATGAACGGATCTTGGGTTTTTTCGCTGCCTGTCGCGATCGAATTTAGCGCGGTCAAAAACGCGATGAAATTCATCTTGACCAGATACATCTCGTCTTTGCCGTAAAGCGCTCCCGATTCGATCAGAATCGTCGGCGTTCCCCAAGCCGAAAAATTGTCGCCAAACGCGGTCGGTGTCCATTCGTCGCCATATCGTCCGATGTGGCCGGGGATAAATTTTTGAAGCGCCGTGACCATCGCCGAACTGACGCGTTTGTTGCTCTCATGGCCGTCATTTGTCGTCTTTGCGGCGTCGCCATAGACGACTAGGAACGAGATCGATGCCTGCCGGCGTGTAGGGCCGACGGTGGTCAGAGACTGTTGATTATGCAAGTTAAAGCCGATAGCGGGCGACCAGTTATCGCGAAGCATTTTTAACAAACGGGCCTCGGGTGTTTTGAGATCGAGAGCGTCACGGTTGATGTCGATGCCCTGTAGATTACGCCGTTGATACAATTCTGCCCCGTCCGGATTTAGCATCGGCACCGCTCGGATGGTCATGGTTTCACCCAGCTTTTTTACCCAGTCTTTATCTTTGTGAGTTTGCAGAAAGGCAAACATATCTATGAGCGACGATGTCGCGGTCGGTTCGTCGCCGTGCATCTGCGACCACATCATTACCTTGAGCGGGCCGGTGCCCCACTCGACCTGATAGATCTCGCGGCTGGCGTTTGAAAAGCCGACCGGCTCAACCTTGATCCCAAGGCCTTTTAATTTCTCTAGATATTTTTTAAGGTCAGCGTGACGGACATCGGACGGAAAGATAGTTGAGATGTGGTATTTATCCCAACTTTCCGCAAGGCTTTCGGCGGTTTGTGTATAGACGCTCATTGATAAGGCTAACGCCAGTAAAAAGGTCGAAAAAAATTGCCGCATACTCATAAGATAAACCGAATCTTAGATTTACGGCAAGGGTAGCGGGATGCCTCAGTACGTTTCTTATCGCTCAAGTATTTTTCGATACAAATTTTCGGTCGCATCGACCATGGCCGCGAGGCCAAATTTTTCGTGAGCCGTACTTTGTTGTTTTTCTCCTAGCAAACGGCGTTCATCGTGATTCACGAGAAACCACGATATTTTGTCTGCAAGAGCCAAAGGGTCGCGAATCGGGACGATCGCGGTCTCATCGATCATCAACTCTTTTGCACCATCGGTGGCGGTTGCGATGACCGGGCAGCCGGCAGCCAT
>JBEBGA010000300.1:0-3856 GCA_040081695.1 Pyrinomonadaceae bacterium | reverse complement strand
CGGCCGCAAGTCGTTGACGCGATAGCCGCATTTGTTGCCGAGACTGGCAAAATCGTTGTGGTGACTCGTGGGCGTGAGGACGACGTTGAGCCGGATATTCTGCCCTGGCCAATGTCACGGCGCGATCTCTCCAGATTTGAAAAGAATAGACTGTCTCAAACTGATTTTGTCATCATGCCGCCCGTCGATGAAGACGAGCCGCCGCGTTTTGTAGTCGAATATACGAGAATATGATAGAGGTATGAACTTCAAACAGTTTTACCTCGGTTGTCTATCCCACGCTTCTTATTACATTGGTTCTGACGGCGGCTGGGCAGCGTGGAAAGAAGCCGGAGCTCCCATCGAAGTCCCGACTCCTTGATAGGCGATAACTACGACGACTTTGAAACACAATAAAGCTTTCGTAATTGTGGGTTTAACAGCATCTTTACGTTGATCCTTCGGGCTTGATAAACTTCACCCTCAGCAAGTGCGGCCGGGGCAAATCCAAGATTCTGTAGAGCTAAAAGATCATCTTCGTACAGAAATACTGCGGTGTTTGCCTCATCAAGCAGCTCCTTGACTCGGGCAACCCCCATCTCACGAGGAACCGCGAGGACTGGTTTTTCATACGGCAGGTTAAATCTGATATCAGGCGTCCAATCCTCCGCATCCCCGTAAACGTAAATTTTGGCGGTATCAGTTACTTTAGCCGACATTTGAGGCACGGGTAGGAACCTAGATTGTTGCGGAGTAAGAAAAATATTTATCGAGACAAGTGTCAGCCAGATCGCAAAGGTCGTCCCTAACACTAAATAATTTACCTTTCGCAAATAAATGCACACCAGAGTGGGTATTAGGCCGCAAATTATCGCAAATGCACATAAATAAACGAGACTTGTTTCGGGGAAAAGAACACCCAGTGGTGCGATCGCCAGAAATCCGGCTGCGACGAGCAACCCGAGCACGACCATCGTTGAAAACACATATAAGATCCTCTGGACCGTCACGGTCGAAAGGTGGATCTGAGTTATTATCCGGGCGGTAATTAATGCCGCTGCGGGGAATGCCGGTATCACATAATAATCGATCCTGAATCGCGATGCCGCAAAAAAGGCAACCGGCAAGATCATCCAGATATACAGCAGACGCACGGTCCTGTGTCCGATATCAAGAGCCTTGCGTTTCCTGAGATCAAAAAAAGCGACTATTAAAAGCAAGATCGACCACGGAGCAAAACCTCCCAACATCGAGCCAAACGTGTATTCAATAAACGACGATCTGGGAGCGTACGAGGTGCCGGTAAAGCGCCGGAGATTTTCTTGGACAAACCAATTTTCAATAGGTCCCATGCCGTCACGAAGATAGACGAGGACAAAATATGGCAACGCAAACAGTAGAAATACAATCAGGCCGCTAAACGGCCGAAGTTTTCGAATAATGGACAGATCCCGGGATATTATCAGTTCGATCAGAAACGGAGCTCCAGTCAGAAATATCGCCGCGGGCCCCTTGACCAAAAATCCCGCAGCCATAGCCGCGTAACCGATCAATGCCAATAAATACTGGTGCTTTGAGATACCATCGAGAACCAGCATCCAACAACAGATACTGGTCATGATGCACAACGTCAACAAAATGTCGGGCATTGTCAATCGGGCAAAACTGAAAAATAGCCAAGTCGTCGCGAGCATCGCCGCCGCAGTAGCAGCTCCTAGCCGCCCAATAAACCGTTGTCCAAACGCATAGGTCAACGCCAAAATACCGAGTGCAAATAAGCCCGACGGAATCCTACCCGAGCCATAATCGGTGCCAAATATCTTGTATGATGCCCCGATCACCCAGTACTCAAGCGGCGGTTTATTTAGCGGCAATTCCTGCGGAGAGTGCATCAAGAGCCTGTCGCCGGTTTCGAGCATCATGCGTGAACCCAATGAGAAGTACGACTCCGCGCGTGAAAATCGATTGTATGACCCGATGTTCACGAAAAATAATATTGACGCGAGCACTAGAATGGTCAGACAACCGCCGTGGACGGTGAGCAACGATCTCAGCAAGGTTTTAATGGCCATGATTGGATGTAAGACCTGTAGCCGGACAAAACATATAGTGTTAGGGCCACTATTGAACAACCGAACTCTTAGAAAAAATTGTTGGTCAAGACAGTGTCCAGTATAATTACTTTATGATCTTCAAGCAATTTTTTCCCTTTGTCGATCAGCTTCGTTGGTGTGACTGGCGAAACATTGCGCTCCGCTCAGTGAACTTTTGTTCCAAGCTTCCGCAAACAACGTCACACAATTCAAAAATCGAATCGTCCGCGATCTTGTAATAGACCGTGTTGCCGACCTGCCGTTTTGCGACCAGCCCTTCGTCCTGGAGCATTTTGAGATGCTTGCTGACGTTTGGCTGTGTCGAATTTACCGCTTTGGTGACACCCATGACGCTCGACTCGCCGTTTTGTAAAAACTGTAATATCTGCAGCCGCAGGGGCTCGGCAAGCACTTTAAATCTCGCTGCGACCAGAGCGACAGCCTCGGCTGACATGGTTTGATGTTTATTCTTTTTCATACTTGACAATATAACGATATAGTTATATGCTCATACACAGATCGAGTATATTACTTAGGAGAACGAATTACAAGAATGACAATTAAACAAGCAACAGTACATGAGATAAACGAGCTATTGGACGGCGGCGGCGAGTGTCAGGTCATCGACGTTCGCGAGTTTTCTGAGTTTAATAGCGAGCGGATCGCCGACGCACAGCTGATGCCGCTTTCAAATTTTGAAAAGCACGCCGACGAGATCGACCACACAAAACCGGTCTATCTGATGTGCCGCTCCGGCAACCGTGCAAAAAATGCGGCGGAGAAGTTGGCGGCAAAAGGTTTTACGGATATTCACGTCGTCCAAGGCGGAATGGTCGCCTGGGCAGGAGCCAATCTACCGGTCGTCAAGGGCGAGTCAAAGGTATGGTCGCTCGAACGGCAGGTGCGATTTACCGCCGGGCTGTTTGTATTGTCCGGTGTGCTTTTGAGCCTGTTTGTAAGCCCGTATCTATTGTTGCTCACGGCTTTTGTCGGAGCGGGGCTAATGTTTTCAGCTGTGACCGACACATGCGGGATGGGCATGGTTTTAGCCAAAATGCCTTGGAATAAAGCTCCGGCAAGCTGCGACCCCGCGAAATAAGGATCACGATGTCAGCACTTTTTATTATTGGCCTGATCTTGAGCGCAGTTATCGGACTGTCGTTAGGATTGATCGGCGGCGGCGGATCGATACTTACCGTTCCGATACTCGTCTATTTACTCGGTGTTGGCCCGCACGAGGCGGTCGGGATGTCTCTGGCGGTTGTCGGTGCGACGAGTATTTTGGGCTCGTACATGCACTGGCGACGCGACAATGTAGATATTTCGACCGGGCTGCTATTTGGAGTCGCGGGAATTGTAGGAGCTCTTCTAGGCTCACCTTTGACCAAATTAGTTTCGGCCGAGATGCTCTTATTGATATTTGGCCTGTTGATGCTGGTCGTTGCGGTATCGATGATTTGGCGGCGAAAACATAAGATCAGCGGATCTACGCATAAACCCCATCCGGTCCAGGGCATTTTTGCCGGGCTGGGCGTCGGAGTATTGACCGGATTTCTAGGTGTCGGCGGAGGATTTTTGATCGTTCCGGCGTTAGTTTTTTTCGGCGGGCTAAACATGAAAAAAGCGATCGGCACCTCGCTATTCGTCATCTTTCTCAACTGTGCCGCGGGCCTCGTTGGCCAGATGAGCCAGAATTTTTTTGACTGGGGGCTGACCGGGATAGTAATGGCTCTCGCTGTCGTGGGAGCGATAGTTGGCACTATGTTGTCGCAACGCATTGCGGC
>JBEBGA010000299.1:0-3864 GCA_040081695.1 Pyrinomonadaceae bacterium | reverse complement strand
GAGGTTTCGCAGATATCGCGTGAGCTAAAGGCTCTGGCAAAAGAACTGTCCGTTCCGGTCGTTGCACTGTCGCAGCTTTCGCGTGCACCGGAGGCACGTAATCCGCCGAGACCGTTGATGTCGGATCTTCGCGAATCGGGCAGTATCGAGCAGGACGCGGACGTTGTCGGGTTTATTTTCCGAGAGGATTATTACAACGAAACTGACGAGAACAAAGGTGTCGCGGAGTTGATAATTGCTAAGCAGAGAAACGGCCCGACGGGCACCGTAAGACTCGCATTTATCAAAGAATTTACTTTATTTGAAAACCCTTACAGAGAATAGGCCGTAAAATCTGAATTATGTCACAAGACCTACGCTACCCGATCGGTGAATTTGACCTCGCAGATTTTTCGTCACGCGAGGCAAATTTTCGGACGATCCGCGAACTGCCTCAACGCGTGATCGATGCCGTTACTGGGCTGACCGACGAACAACTCGACACACAATATCGCCCCGACGGCTGGACGGTCCGTCAGACGGTCCATCACATCGCTGACAGCCATTCTAATTCGCTGACGCGGTTCAAACTCGCACTTACCGAAGACGACCCGCCAACCATTCGTCCGTATTACGAAGAACGCTGGGCTGAGCTTGGCGACAGCAAACTGCCGATCGATGTTTCGATCAAAATGCTTGAGTCGCTGCACACCCGCTGGACCGCATTGCTCGAATCGATGAGCGAAACGGATTTTAAGAGATCGTTCATCCACCCCGAGACCGGCGAATGGACGCTCGAAGCCGCGCTCGCACTCTACGCATGGCATTCGCAGCATCACACGGCTCATATTACTCATCTTTGCGAACGAAACGGTTGGTAGAGACATAATCTCTGGATAGATATGGCTGAAAATGATCGCCTTATATCCTTGGACGTTTTCCGCGGGCTAACTATCGCGGGAATGGTTTTGGTCAATAATCCCGGCGGCTCGCCGGTCTATTGGCCGCTCGAACACGCCGCGTGGCACGGCCTGACTCCAACCGATTGGATCTTTCCTTTTTTCTTATTTATCGTCGGCGTTTCGATCTCGATAGCTCTTGGCAAACGTGCCGAAGCAAAACCAGACCGCCAAACGTACACTAAGATCGTAATCCGTTCTGCATCGATATATCTGCTTGGAGCCGCGATCTCAGTTGTTCCGTTCTTTCAGTTTCAAGCCACCGACGCGCCCGATCCGCTAAAGATGCTGATCTGGCTGACGTTTTGTGCGTCGTTGTTATTTCTACTACTGAGAAATTATAAGATCGCGGCGGTATTGTTTTTTGCAGCACTGCTCGGTATCGCGGGGATGAATCTTGCGGGATACAACGTCGTTCCATACAACTACGGCACGCTGCGTATTTTTGGCGTGCTGCAACGTATTGCAGTTTGCTATTTGATAACGTCGATCATTTTTCTGCATACAAATTGGAAACAACAGGTCGGCATCGGCGTCGCCTTGCTTTTGGGTTATTGGATCGTAACGACCGTGATCCCCGTTCCAGGCTGCGAACTGACGACCATCAACGACAAGGCCTGCAATCTCGCCGCATACATAGACCGTTTGATACTGACCGAAAACCACATCTGGCGCGGCGGTAAGGTCTATGACCCGGAAGGCATTCTCTCGACGATACCGGCGATAGTAACGACGATCTCTGGTGTGTTGACGGGTACATGGCTCTTGAGCAGTGACAAGGGACGAGTGACGAGTGACGAGAGATCTGACTTATCACTTATCACTCATCACTCATCACTAAACAAAGTTAGCGGCCTTTTCTTCTTTGGCATCACACTACTCGCCCTAGGCCTGATCTGGAACAGCTATTTCCAGATGAACAAAGCTTTATGGACAAGCTCGTACGTTCTGGCGACCACCGGGCTGGCGTTGCTCGTGCTTGGATTCTGTTACTGGCTATTAGACATAAAAGGATATGAACGCTGGGCGTGGCCGTTCAAAGTGTTTGGAGCGAATGCTCTCGCCCTGTTTGTTTTTACAGGGTTTTTCGCACGGATGATCTCGGCTTATCGCGTTACTGGAGCCGACGGACAACTGATCTCGGTTCAAAAAGTGGTGATGCAGAGCGTGTTCCTGCCGATCTTTAACCCTATCGACGCGTCGCTTGCGTTCGCGATCAGCTTTATATTGCTTTGGCTGTTTCTGATGTGGCTGCTGTATAGAAGGCGGATCTACGTAAAAGTTTAAATTGCCCACGAAAAACACGAAAAGACACGAAATAAGATATCTCATTTCGCGTCTTTAGTGTGTTTCGTGGGTGAATTCTTACGCTGCTGCAGCGACTACCTTTTCGGCGGCGTCTTGCATGCCTTCGGCGGTTTGGATGCCGATGCCCGATTCGTTTAGGACGCGGCGGCCTTCTTCGACGTTGGTGCCTTCGAGACGGGCGACGATCGGGATCGTCATGCCTAGGTTCTTATACGCCGCGACAACGCCGTTGGCGACCATATCACAGCGGACGATGCCGCCGAAGATGTTGATCAGCACGGCTTTGACGTTTTGGTCGGCGAGCAGGATCTTGAACGCCTGTTCAACACGCTCCTGACTGGCTCCTCCGCCGACATCGAGAAAGTTTGCCGGTTCGCCGCCCGCGAGCTTGATGATATCCATCGTCGCCATCGCGAGCCCGGCACCGTTAACCATACAGCCGATGTTGCCGTCGAGCTTGATGTAGTTGAGATCGTATTTCGACGCCTCGATCTCGAGCGGCTCTTCTTCGGCAAGGTCACGCAGGTCGATGAAATCTTTGTGCCGAAACATCGCGTTGTCATCAAATGTCACTTTAGCGTCGAGCGCGATGAGTCGATTATCTTTGGTCAGCAGGAACGGATTGATCTCGACAAGCGACGCGTCGATCTTTTCGTACGCGTCATAGAGCGAGAGCATGAATTTCGAAGCCTGGCCGATCAGTTCGGCAGGTATGCCGAGACCGAAGGCAAGCTTGCGTGCCTGAAACCCGCGAAGCCCGACCGACGGATCGATAGTCTCTTTCAAGATCAACTCAGGCGTTTCTTCTGCAACTTTCTCGATGTCCATGCCGCCCTCGGACGACGCCATAAAGACGTTGCGGCCGGTCACGCGATCCAAAGTGATGCCGAGGTAAAATTCTCGGTCGATTGGCAGGCCTTCTTCGATTAAGATCGTCTTGACCTCTTGGCCTTCGGGGCCGGTCTGGTGTGTGACGAGCTGCATTCCGAGAATTTGCGAAGCCAATTCTTTTGCTTCGGCAGGAGATTTGGCAATCTTAACGCCGCCGCCTTTGCCTCGGCCACCAGCGTGGATCTGGGCTTTGACAACTACAACGTCAGTGCCGAGTTCGATTGCTGCTGCTTCGGCTTCTTCGGGTGTGCGTGCGACGATGCCTCGTGGAACTGGAACGCCGTAATCTTTTAGGATCGCTTTACCTTGGTATTCGTGAATTTTCATTACTGTTTCGTCTAAGTGTTATTGGCCCTTTGTTTCAAGATTGATACCTACAAGTTTCAAGGTGCCGTCGTCCATGGCGTACTTTAGGTCAAAATTCAGAGTTTTTGGCTTGGTCGGATACGACCCCTTGACCAAAACCGCATCAATATCAGCCGTTTTACCTATCGAAGGAGCTGGCGAAAAGGTGGCGTCGAGCGAGGAGATAGCTTTTTTCAGATCAAAGCTGGCCTTGTTATCGACCATGGTCTTAAATGCCTCTTTCATATCCTCCGGCGAAGACGTGTCACGCCAGACCTTTGCCGTTTTTTTATGAAAGTCTGTAAAATCACCAGACTGGATAGCATCGTTAAAATCGAGCATCGTGGTTTTTACCAAGGTTTGGAGCTTGTCGTTGCTTGGT
>JBEBGA010000298.1:0-3878 GCA_040081695.1 Pyrinomonadaceae bacterium | reverse complement strand
GATCATGGTCGAGACGTCAAAGCCAAAGTTCGTCATCCCGATCCACGGCGAGTACAGGATGCTGTTTCGCCAGAAAGAATTCATCAAAAACCACGTCGGCAGCTACAACGACGAGGACATCATCCTGATCGAAAACGGCAATGTGCTCGAACTCGATCAATACGCCGCAAAGGTCGTCGCCAAACACGAGATGCACAAGACCTTTATCGACGAAGAGTCGATGGAAGAGATCGAATACGATGTCGTTCGCGAACGCAAAAAGCTCGCCTACGGCGGGGCGATCTCGCTGGTCGTGGCGATGGAGAAAAATACAAATCAGCTAAACGGCGAGCCGCAGGTGACGTTCGAAGGCGTCGCCGGCATCGATCCGTTAAACGGTTTCCTTGCGGATACTCGCAAGTCAATAACAAAAGCCATCGCCGACATGAAACCCGAACACATCGCCGACCGCAAGATGTTCAAAGAGAATCTACGTATTCATCTGAAGCGGTTTGTGCAGAAAGAGATCAGTTCAAAACCCGTGATCGTGACGACTATCGTTGAAGTATAAGAATATTCGCCACAGAGACCACAGAGGTCACTCGGCAGAATCATTTATCTCTCTGTGCACTCTGTGTTCTCTGTGGCTAAAATTGATCTGCATATGGATTGGAAGGGAAAGACAGTATTCCTCACCGGGGCTTCGACGGGGATCGGAGAGGGGATCGCGTTGGCGTTGGCTAAGAAAGGTGCGGTGCTGGGGCTCTTGGCACGGCGGAAAGAACTGCTGGCGGATCTGGCTGAACGGTGTGAGGCTGCGGGTGGCAAGGCGCGGTTTTATGTTTGTGATGTGGTTGATGCGGATGCTGTTCACGCTGCCGCTGGCGAATTCCGGTTTGAGTTTGGCCACATCGACATTATGATCGCGAACGCGGGGATGGGCGGGAATGATACGCTGACGCGGGCGTATGATCCGGCTTCGGTCAAAAAGCTCATCGACATCAATCTGCTCGGGGCGGTAAATTCGATCCACGCGGTTATCCAGCCGATGATCGAACACGGTTCCGGCCAGCTTGTCGCGATCTCAAGCCTCGCGGGTTTTCGCGGGTTGCCAAAATCCGCCGCGTATTCGGCCAGCAAGGCCGCGATGACCGCATTTTTCGAAAGCGTCCGGCTCGACAACGCCCGCCACAACATCGACGTGACGATCATCCACCCCGGCTTTATCAAAACCCCGCTCACCTCGGGCCGCTCAAACAAAATGCCGTTCATCATGGAACTCGACAACGCCATCCCGCATTTCGTACGGGCCATTGAAAACAAAAAGAAATTCGCCGCCTTCCCCTGGCAGCTCGCCTGGGTCGTCAAACTAGCCAAAATAATGCCCGCCTGGCTCTACGACAAGACCGCGGGCAAGGCGAGGTTTCGGGAATAGGCGCTCGGAGTCCCGCCTTTAGGCGGCGTTTTTGGTCCGGTCCGGACCAGGTGGACCAAGCCAGCGCTCTTCTCGCCAAACCGTCGGAGACGGTGAAATAGTTGTAGCCCACATCGCGAGATGTGGGTAAGGCCGCATAATCGTTCCGAACCGTCGGAGACGGTGACATAATAATAACGGGTGATATTATGCCGCCGTTTCCAACGGCTCGCGATTATGGTTTGGATCGTTCCCACAGTTCGCACTGTGGGCTACAAATATACCGTCTGCTCCGCCGACTCAGGGGTTGTTTCCGACCACTATTCACTGTTCACTATTCACTATTAACTCTCCAGTTGTGTTAGATTCTTCTATTAATTCACGGCTCGCGGCTCGCGATATCTGCATACGCCCTTACTCACGTGCGGGCTACTGACAAAACATGGATCTATTACAAGCCATCATCATCGGGATCGTACAGGGGTTGACGGAGTTTATACCGATCTCGTCGTCGGCGCATATGGTGTTTGCGGCGAGGGTGACGGGCATTTACGGCGGCGATCCGCATAAGACGACGGCGGTGATGGCGGTGATGCAGTTGGGGACGCTGGCGGCGGTGATCATTTATTTTTTTGGCGATATCTGGGGCATCACGACGGCGTTTGTGCGGGACCATTGGAACTTTGTTTTTAACCGCCGCAAGATGCGGTTCTCTGGCACGGACGGCAACCGGCCGATATTCTTGAGCGAAGAATCGTGGCTTGGGTGGCTGATAATCATCGGCTCGATCCCGATCGGCGTCGCGGGGCTGCTGTTAAAGAAACATATCGAGGGGCCGGCGACCAAAAACCTCTGGTTCATCGCAATAATGATGATCGCCATCGCTCTGCTGCTGCTGGTCGCCGAACGCGTAGGTTCGCAACGCAAAGAAATGCGGCACCTGGGCCTGACGGATGCTATCGTGCAAGGTTTTTGCCAGGCACTCGCACTAATGCCCGGAGCTTCGCGGTCGGGCAGCACGATAATGGGCGGCTTGTTCGCAGGCGAAAAGCGCGAAACCGCCGCGAGATTTTCATTCCTGCTATCAATACCCGCGATCGGCTCCAGCGGATTATTAGAATTGCGAGAGGCAATTCATATATTGCCCGCAGAAAGCCTGACACCGCTCATCGGCGGCACCATCGCCGCAGGCATCGTCGGTTATCTGTCGATATGGTTCCTGCTTGCGTTCTTACGGCGTAATTCGACTTTGGTATTTATCGTATACCGCCTAATAGTCGGCGCCGCGATCCTCGGGTTGCTGTGGTTCGGGATGATAGATCCTGTAGTAAATTAAAATTATTTTTAACAGGATGTACAGGATAGGCAGGATAAATCCACTGTTCTACTTCTTGCGATCCTGTTTATCCTGTCTATCCTGTTAAAATTTCCTGTGAAGAAAAGATGGACGATACGCAAACACGATGCTGCCGCGATAAATCTGCTCGCAGCCGAGCTTGGCGTCAAACCGCTTATCGCTGCGCTGCTCATATCTCGCGGTCACGACACGCCTGAAAAGACCCGTACGTTTCTCAATCCTTCGCCCGAACATCTTCACGAACCGTTTCTAATGCACGGAATGCGTGAAGCCGTCGACCGTATAAAACTGGCCGTCGAAAACAAAGAAAAGATCCTCATCTGGGGGGATCTCGACGTTGATGGTACGACCGGGACGGTGTTGCTGCGAAAGACTTTTTCACTGTTGGGGCTGGAGACGAGCTATCACATTACAAACCGCTTTACGGAGAATCGCGGGATAAACTTCGCTCCGCTTGAGGCCGCTCGTGCGGATGGCTTTACATTATTAGTAAGCGTCGACACCGGCACGTCCAATTTCGAAGAGGTCACAAAAGCAAAAGCGATCGGCATGGACACGATCATCTGCGACCATCACGAGATCAAAGACGACACCGTCCTGCCGCCCGCCGTTGCGCTCATAAACCCGTTTCACCCCGACAGCGAATACCCGGACGATAATCTTGCAGGCGTCGGCGTGGCTTTCAAATTGGCACACGCCCTGTTACGGGAATTCGGCCTCGAATCTGAGATCCCCAGCCTGTTAAAGATCGCTGCCATCGGAACGGTTGCAGACGTTGTTAATTTGACTGGTGAAAACCGTGCAATCGTTGCCCTCGGACTGATCGATCTCGTAAAAACCGATAACTGGGGCCTCAAAGCCCTGATGGAAGTCGCCGATTGCCGCTCGGACATGACGAGTATGCACATCGGCTTTCGCATCGGCCCGCGTATCAACGCCGCCGGACGGATGGAGGTTGGGACGCACGTTGTCGAGCTTTTGGAGGCCAACGATTTTGGCGAAGCTCGAAAGATCGCGGCTTTGCTCGACAGCCGCAACCGCGAACGGCAAAGGGTTCGAAGGCGCGCAAAAGTGAATGCCGTCAGCGGGCAGGCAAAACGCACGAACCATGCCCTCGGGTACGGTAGT
>JBEBGA010000297.1:0-3880 GCA_040081695.1 Pyrinomonadaceae bacterium | reverse complement strand
GTTGGGACAAGGCCTGATTAATCGCTGCGGGGTTGGTCGGCGGTCGGTCAGCAGCCGTAAATCCAGTAAAAACAAGCCCGCGAGGATCGACGGTGTAGAAAACCACCGAGGAACGATTGGCCGTATCCACCAGCACTTTGAGAAAGTCGAGCACCGTGCCAGATTCGCGAAATCCCGATTCGTTCTCTTCAAAAAGTCTGAAGCCGTCAGAGAATAAGATCACCGATTTTCGCCCAGGCAGCTCGCTCATCCCCTGTACGATGTAGCGTAAAGCTCCTAGCGTTCCTGTCGCGAAGACGTTTGACCGAAAATCATTGAGAGCCGTAAGCGGATCTCGCTCGGCCGGTTCTACTGGGTCGTTCTCTTCCTCATCGCCGGGAGCGAGTGGCGGCTCGATCGGGGCAAACGCACTGATGCCGCCGCTGCCGAGCGGATTCCACTTGACCTTTTCGATCGCAGCGTAAAGTATGCGTTTGTCCGACGTGAATTGCTGTAGAGCACCGATGCCCGCACCGGTTCGAATTATCGCAACCAGATCGCCGTCCTCCATCTGCTCATCGACAAACTTCTTCAACGCCCTCCGCGTCTGGTATGCACTCTCAAACGAAAGCGAGAGGTCGTCAACCACAAGGCCGATCGTGCGTCTGATGCTCTCCGGCCGCAGCCCGACCGTCGGCACCGGCACACCGACCGTCTCAGGCGTTTTTGGCTTCTCGGCAAATTTTCGTGACGAAAAAAATGTAAGCGCTGTTACCTTCTGCTTCTCGCCATTCTCGTAAACCTCTATCTCATTGGGCTTTAAGTCCGTTATGACCTTGCCCTTAGCATCCGTAACGGTCACGTCGAGCTGAATAAGGCTGGTCGAGATCTTGACCACCTCGCCCTCAACGGCACGAGGCGGCGTGGACTGGGCAGTCTGGGAAAAAGCAACGGAATTTGTCAGAAGGAGAAAAAGTGATCCTAACCAGGGCTTTGTCATTCCGATCTTCATGAACATCTCATTTCGCTTCCGCCGGCCCGAGCACCTCAAACTGGACAAACTGCGAAACTGTCTTGTGCTTGCCACCGGCCAGATTATCCGTGATCACGATTTGGAGCAGATAGTCTCCGGGGAGCATTTGGTCGCCCAAACGAAAGCTCCCCGTTCGCGTCAGAGAATCGGTGCCGGCTGGCCGAGGGGGCGACAGCGGAGTTTGCGAGCCCTTGTAAACGGGGAGTCCGTCACGAAATATATTTATCTGCACACTAAGATCGGCTCTATGATCAGGTCTGAGTTTTGCATTATAGATATCGTAACCGAACCACACCATAGCACCCGCTCGAAATTGCCTCAGCGACGTGTCAATAAGCGGGTCCGTGTTCTTTCGTAATTCGCTGGTCAGTGCCGGATCGGCAACGGCCTTCGCCCATTGCTCTCCCGGAATGCTCTCAAAGACGATACCAGAGAGAGTAAGCCTGTTTTTCTTAAGATCAGGAACATCGATAAACTGATTAGCCGAGCCAACCTTCTCAGCAGACGAGTCGCGAAGAGCGACCCGCAACTGGTAAGAGCCGGCCTTCTTAATCGGAAACGTAAAATGGTAAACGAAGCCTTCTTTCAAAACCCTCTGATAGGCTTCCGGCTTGAGATTGACGGAATAGCTCTTGGCCAACTCATCGACCGGAATTCCGTTATCGCCAAAGCTAACTGCTACCACATCGAAATCAGCTTTATGCGTACCGTCCGGTTGGGCGGCAAACTTAAGATCGCCTGCATCCACATGCAAGTATGAGCGGACGTACATCGAGTCCTTTTCGCCACCCACAAAGAGAGCGTTGAGACGCAACGAAATGTCATTTTTGCCGAAGGGGGATGTTAAGGCTGAAATCAGGCTCTGAGTCGCACTCTGTCGCGGCCTTTTTATCTGATCTTCACTGTAACCAAAGAAGCCGCTACGATACCGGACACGCAGATCGGGCCGGTTGACCTTGATCTCAAGGCGGTTGTACCGGCGGGTTAACGGATTAAACGTCTCATCGTCCGGCTCGTAGGCGATCAAATAATAGCTCTGGTCGTCAAGCACCCGACGAATTCCCTTCCTCAGGTCATTGTTGTTAAGTATTCCAAACCCGCCGGTTTGGCGCGCGAGATATGTAAGCCCGTCCTGCGTATCGAAAAGATTATTCCGCCGATCCGCCAAAGCATTCTCGACTTGTTCGCTGAATAGGTTGCCTGGATCATCTTCTGCTGTAAACCCGGGATCGATCAACCCTTTTGCATCCAGCGTGTAGACAACCACTGAAGCCCTGTT
Source organism: Pyrinomonadaceae bacterium (assembly GCA_040081695.1). Lineage (GTDB taxonomy): Bacteria > Acidobacteriota > Blastocatellia > Pyrinomonadales > Pyrinomonadaceae > OLB17. The sequence goes on along the minus strand of JBEBGA010000297.1, from coordinate 1,589 downwards.
TGCAAGATCGGTCAGCCGCCGCAGCGAATCCAGAATCCTCGACGCCTGCGGCTTGCCCTGGCCGTCGCGGACAAAGAGCCGAAACCCATCGGAAAGCAGCATCACAGACTTGCGCCCCGGCAAATCACTCATCCCGCGGATGATGTAGTTGATTGCCCCGAGTGTACCGCCCGCAAAAACACTTTCGCGAAAATCACTGTTTTCCCGCTCAAAGTTTCGGTCGGCCTCGATCTGATTGCTCAGGTCCCTGACGTTTCCTGTGGCATTCCTAGTTCCGTCCATCTGCTGGACAAGACTGGGCGCGATGGGATTAAAGATTCCGACATTGGCTGAACCCACCGAGCCAAATCGCACCTTGTCGATCGCTCGCAACAACTGGCGTTTGTCGTTTGTAAACTGCTGCAGGGCCCCAATACCGCTGCCCGTGCGAATGATCGCCACCAGATCGCCTTCCTGCATCTGTTCGTTGACAAATTTCTTTAATGCCTCTTTCACCCAGAAAGTGCTGGCGAACGAGAGCGTCAGGTCATCGACCACGAGTGCGACCGTTCGGCGAATCTGCTCTGGCCGTAACGCGGCCGGTGGCATGACCGCTGTGATATTAGGTTTATCTTTATTTGTATTTGCGGCCTTTGTCTGCAAAGAGGCGTTCGACACAAACGAAAAGTTTGAGATGGTTTGCTTCTTCCCGTTCTCAAAGATCTCGAAATCCTCCGGCTTCAGATCAGACACAATATTACCCTTCTTGTCGGTCACAGTGACATCCATCTGGATAAGATTGGTCGTGATCTTGACGACTTCATCAACTGGTGTTCGCGAGGGTTCTTGAGCGTGTGCCGAAAAGCCGAAAAATAGTAAGGACAGTAAAGGTGGGACAAACTTTCTCATACGCATCGACTCTAAACAACAGATATGTGTTCGCTTGAACTATCCTATTTCGATTAGAATAACTTATACCAAGTTGTCCGTGTCATGTTTTTTGACTCCGGCCAGACCTTTTATCTTTTATATTATACACAGCCACCGTCTACGTTTCACAAAACAATGCTCAATCAATTCGTTAGATTCGCCGTCAGTATCCCGCTGTTGTCTGTCCTGTTCACCCTCGGTTGTTCCGCACAGCAGACGGAGGAGCAAGCTCTCGCAAGCCTACGAGCGATGACTTCAAACGGCAAGCTGCCAGCCGAGTCGTTTGCTGCGGATCTTGAAACGCGTTTTGCTAATAAGAAAACTGGTGCCTTGGCCAAGCTGTTACACGCACGGATACGCTTTGAGCAGAATGATTTTGCGGGTGCGGCGGCGATGTTGAATTCGGAAGTGTTTCGTCAAAAGACGGAATTGGCTGACTACGCGCTGTGGCTTCGCGGCAGGGCTCTCCAGTCTTCGGGCAACCATGCCGAGGCTCTCAACGCGCTTGGCCAATTGATCCGCGACCACGCCGATTCCATTCGCCTTCGCGATGCAAAATTACTTTGGGCCACCTCCGCAATCGCTGCGGGCCGGGCTGTCGAGGTGCCGCCGATGTTGATCGAACTGAGCGAAAAAGGCGATGCAGATGCGTTACTCGCAACCGCGAAGGCTTATGAAGC